>PNLY01000022.1 GCA_013823325.1 Methylobacterium sp. | reverse complement strand
CCCCTACCCCTCTCCCATTCGGGAGAGGGGATCCCGCGGATACTCCGTCTACCGCCGCACTTGGGTGCTTTTTGCCCTACTGCACCAGCGCCCAGTTGCCGCCCTTGATCTCGAGCATGCGGAAGGCGGAGAGATCGAGGCCGAGATGGTCTCCCGCCGCCATGTTGAAGGTGCCTGTCACGCCGACGAAACCCTTCGTGCCCTCCAGCGCATCGCGGATCGCCTTCGGCTCGGCCTTGCCGGCGCGCTTGATCGCATCGACCAGGAGCCGCAGCCCGTCATGCGCATAACCGCCAAAGGTGGAGGCCGGCTGATTGAACTTCGCCTGGTAGGCGCTCGTATAGGCGGAGACGACCGCCCTTTGCGGATCGTTCGCCGGCAGGAGGTTGGCGACAAGGACGGCGGTGCCGGGCAGGCGCACGCCTTCCGAAGCCGGGCCGGCGAGGTCGATGAAGCTCTTCGAGGCGACGCCATGCGACTGGTAGAGCGGCGTCTTGATGCCGAGCTGGCCATAATTGCGGGTCACGATCGCTGGTCCCTGGCCGAAGCCGGGATTGAGGATCGCCTGCACCTCGCCCTTGGAGCGGATATTGGTGAGCTGCGGGGTCATGTCGGCGTCGTTCGGGCCGTAAGTCTCCTCGGCCAGCACGGTGATGCCGAACTCGCCGATGACCTGCAGACACTGCTTGCGCATCGAGGCGCCGAAGCCGTCCGAGCCGGAGATCAGCGCGATCTTGCTGTAGCCCTTGGCCTTCATGTCCTCGAAGATCTTGCGGCAGGCCATCCGGTCGGTGTGCGGCGTCTTGAAGACGAAGGGCTTGACCGGGTCGATGATCTCGATCGCGCCTGCCAGCGAGATGAACGGGATCTTGGCGTTCTCGGCGACCGAGATGATCGACATGGTGGTGCCGGTTGTCGAGCCGCCGACGATGGCGACGACCTCGTCGTCCTCGACCAGGCGCGTGGCGAAAGTGCGCGCCTTGTTCGGGTCGCCGCCATCGTCATAGAGGAAAAGCTTGATCTTCTGACCGAGTACGCCGCCGGCGGCATTGATCTCGTCGACCAGCAATTTGAGGGTCTTGGCCTCGGGATCGCCGAGCGAGGAGGCCGGGCCGGTCTCGGAGACCGAGGCGCCGATCTTGATGTCGGCCGAGGCCGGGCCAGCCAGGCCGAGCGTCAGCGCGAACGCGCAGCCGAGAAGTCCGAACTTCATTGTTTCCTCCACGTTCCCGTTTTTGGTGCCGAGGCACTTTTTTGGTTCGTCGCCGCGCGGCTGAAGATCAGAGCGCAGTCGCCGTCGTTCCCTTGGGCGTGAAGCTCTCCCGTGGATCGGACGGGGCGCCATCGCCTTGTTGGATTAATAATTGACCGACCGTTCGGACTATGCAAGGAATTTTTTGGAGCGACGGCCCAAGGCCGCGACGATATGGGAGGAAGGCTCGTGTCCGACACGGTCAAGGTAGAGCTCGCCGACGGCCTGCTGCGGCTGACGCTCAATCGTCCCGACAAGCTCAATTCCTTCAACGAAGAAATGCATCTGGCCCTGCGCGCCGGTTTCCAGCGTGCGCATGACGAGAGCGACGTCCGCGCTGTCCTGCTGACGGGGGCCGGGCGTGGCTTCTGCGCCGGCCAGGACCTGGGCGATCGCGACCCGCGCAAGGAGACGGCGCCGGATCTCGGCCACACGATCGAGACCTTCTACAACCCCCTCATCCGGCTGATCCGGAGCCTCGACAAGCCGGTCGTCTGCGCGGTCAACGGCGTGGCGGCCGGCGCGGGCGCCAATATCGCGATCGCTTGTGACATCGTGCTGGCGGCCCGCTCGGCGAAGTTCATCCAGGCCTTCGCGAAGATCGGCCTCGTCCCCGATTCCGGCGGCACCTGGAGCCTCGCGCAATTGCTCGGCGAAGCCCGCGCCAAGGCGCTCGCCCTGACGGCAGAGACCCTGACGGCGGAGACCGCTGCCGCCTGGGGCCTGATCTGGCGCGCCGTCGACGACGCCGAGTTGATGAGGGAGGCCGAGGCGCTCGGCAAGAAGCTCGCCGCGGGTCCGACCTTTGGCCTCGGCCTGATCAAGCAGGCGATCCAGGCCTCGGCCGGCAACACGCTCGACCAGCAGCTCGATCTCGAGCGCGATTTGCAGCGCCGCGCCGGCCGCAGCGCCGACTATGCCGAGGGCGTCCTCGCCTTCCTCGACAAGCGCCAGCCGAAGTTCAGCGGACGATGAGCCTCGACTTTTCCGATCCGGTCGCCGTCGCCCGCGCCTGTGCCGCAGCGATGTGGGAGAAGGACCTCGCCTCCCGCAGCCTCGGCATGAGCCTCGATGCGGTCGGGCCGGGCGAGGCGCGGCTGTCGCTGACCGTCACGGCCGCGATGACCAATGGGCACAAGACCTGCCATGGCGGCTACATCTTCACCTTGGCGGATTCGGCCTTCGCCTTCGCCTGCAACAGCTACAACCAGAACACCGTCGCGCAGCATTGCTCGGTGACCTTCCTGCGCCCGGCCTTCGAGGGCGACCGCCTCACCGCAAGCGCGCGCGAAGTCTCGCGCATCGGCCGCGGCGGCATCTACGACATCAAGGTGACGAACCAGAACGGCGAGCATGTCGCGGAATTCCGCGGCCACTCCCGCACCGTTAAGGGCACGCCGATAGCCGCGCCGGGCTGAACGTTCCGGCCGAAACAAGACAAAGCGGAGGACACCCATGGAAGACCTTTCGCCCCGACCGGGCGATCTCGATCCCATCGAAACCGCCTCCCGGGACGAAATCTCGGCGCTCCAGCTCAAGCGGCTGAAGACGACGCTCGACCATGCCTATCGCAATTCGCCGCATTACCGGGCGAGGTTCGACGAGGCCGGCGTCCATCCGGATGATCTCAGGACGCTGTCCGATCTCGCCAAGTTCCCCTTCACGGTGAAGAAGGACCTGCGAGACACCTATCCGTTCGGCATGTTCGCGGTGCCGCGGGAGAAGATCGCCCGCATCCACGCGTCGTCGGGCACGACCGGCAAGCCGACCGTCGTCGGCTACACCCGGAACGACATCGAGATGTGGGCAACCTGCGTCGCCCGCTCGATCCGGGCGGCGGGCGGGCGGCCCGGCGACATCTGCCATGTCGCCTATGGCTATGGCCTGTTCACCGGCGGGCTCGGCGCCCATTACGGCGCCGAAAAGCTCGGCTGCACGGTGATCCCGATCTCGGGCGGCATGACCGAGCGCCAGGTCTGCCTGATCCAGGACTTCAAGCCGCGCATCATCATGGTGACGCCGTCCTACATGCTGTCGATCCTCGACGAGTTCCGGCGCCAGGGCATCGACCCGCGCAGCTCCTCGCTAGCGGTCGGCATCTTCGGCGCCGAGCCGTGGACCAATGCGATGCGCGAGGAGATCCAGCAGGATTTCGACATGCACGCCGTCGACATCTACGGCCTGTCAGAGGTGATCGGCCCGGGCGTCGCCAGCGAATGCGTCGAGACCAAGGACGGTTTGCATGTCTGGGAGGATCATTTCTACCCGGAGATCATCGATCCCGAGACCGGCGCGGTCCTGCCCGATGGCGAGATGGGCGAGCTCGTCTTCACCTCCTTGACCAAGGAGGCGTTGCCGATCATCCGCTACCGCACGCGCGACCTGACGCGGCTGCTGCCCGGCACGGCGCGGGCCATGCGCCGGATCGAGAAGATCACCGGCCGCAGCGACGACATGATGATCCTGCGCGGCGTCAACATCTTCCCGACGCAGATCGAGGAACAGCTGCTGAAATGCGGCGGCCTGGCCCCGCATTTCCAGATCGAGCTCGTGCGCGCCGGCCGGATGGACGACATGGTCGTCCATGTCGAGGCGATGCCGCACGCCGCCGATGCGGCCGCCCGTGCCTCGTCAGCCAAGGAGCTTGCGCACCACATCAAAAGCGTGGTGGGGGTGAGCACCAAGATTGAGGTCGGCGACCCCGATTCGGTCGAGCGTTCGGCCGGCAAGGCCAGGCGCGTCGTCGACAACCGGCCGAAAGGATGACAGGCGATGGCCCGCACCAGGGCTGCGGATTTCGACGAGAAGCGGCGCAGCATCCTCGACAGCGCCGCAGCCGTCTTCGCCAAGCTCGGCATGGAGCGCGCCTCGATGGCGCAGATCGCCCAGGAGAACAACGTCTCCAAGGCGCTGCTCTACCATTATTATCCGAGCAAGGACCTGCTGATCTTCGACATCGGCCGCACCCATCTCGTCGAGCTGGAGGCGGCGATCATCGAGGCCGACCGGCCCGATCTCGAGCCGCGGGCACGCTTGCGCCACCTGATCGGCGGCGTACTCGAGAACTACCGCACCGCTGCGAATTTCCACCAGGTCCTGCTCAACGGCACCGGCTCGCTGACCGACGCCCAGAGGCTGGAACTGCGCGAGATGGAGCGCCGCATCGTCAAGGCGTTCTCGGACGTGCTGGTCGACATCAACCCGGCGCTGGCGAAAAGCAGCGCCGGTGTAACGCCGGTCACCATGTCGCTCTTCGGCATCCTGAACTGGGTCTACACCTGGTTCCGGCCGAGCGGTGCGCTCAGCCGCGAGGGCTATGCCGACATGGTCACCGCACTTTTCCTCGACGGCGCCGCGGCGATGAAATAGGCGGCGCTCACGCCGGCCAGCTCTTCGCCACCATGGTCAGCACGTCGTATTGCGCGACGAGCTGGGCCTCCTGGTTGGTCACCGTGCAGTCCCAGCGCACCTCGCCGTAATCTTCGGTCTCACGCGGGTTGATCTGCTTGCAGGTCAGCGTCACCTGCAAGCTGTCGCCCGGATTGACCGGGGTGAGGAAGCGCAGCGCATCGACCCCGTAATTGGCGAGCACCGGCCCCGGCGCCGGATCGACGAAGAGACCGGCTGCAAACGACACGATCAGATAGCCATGCGCGACGCGCCCGTCGAAGAACGGGTTCGCCTTGGCGGCTTCCTCGTCCATATGGGCGTAGAAGGTGTCGCCGGTGAAATGGGCGAAGTGCTCGATGTCCTCCAGCGTCACCGTGCGCGAGGCCGTGACGAGCTGGTCGCCGATCTCCAGTTCGGCCAGCGACTTGCGGAAGGGGTGGATGCCGTCCTGACGCGTCTTCGCGCCCTGCATCCAGCGGCCGGTGACCTCCGACAACAGCCAGGGCGCGCCCTGGACGGCGGTGCGCTGCATGTAGTGCTTGACCGAGCGCATGCCCCCCAGCTCCTCGCCGCCGCCGGCGCGGCCGGGACCGCCATGGACCAGCACCGGAAGGGGCGAGCCATGGCCGGTCGAGGATTTGGCGCTGACGCGGTTGCCGAGCATGACGCGGCCATGCCATGGCCCGAGCGCCTGCACGGCCTCGCGCGCAAAGGCGGCATCGTTGGTGAAGACCGAGGCGACGAGGCTGCCCTTGCCGCGCCGGGCCAGCTCCACCGCCTCCTCGGCAGTCTCGTAAGGGATGATCGTGCTGACCGGGCCGAAGGCTTCGACATCGTGCACGGCCTTGGCCGAGCCGGGCTTGTCGCAATAAAGCAGCACGGGGCTCAGGAACGCGCCGGCCTCAGCATCGCCCGAGGTCAGCTTCGCCTGGCTGGGATCGCCGGCGACGATCTCGGCATCTCCCTGCAGTTCCGCGATGCGGGCGCGGACCTCGTCGCGCTGCGCGAGGCTGGCAAGCGGCCCCATCCGGGTCGCCTCCTCACCAGGATTGCCGAGCGCGGTCTTGGCGAGCCGATCGCCGAGCGCCTTGATCAGCGGCTCGACCGCGGCGCGCGGCGCGATCACGCGCCGGATCGCCGTGCATTTCTGCCCGGCCTTCACCGTCATCTCGCGGGCGACCTCCTTGACGAAGAGGTCGAACTCCTCGGTTCCCGCGACGGCGTCGGGACCGAGGATGGCGGCGTTGAGCGAATCCGCCTCCATGGTGAAGCGCACGGAATTCTCGACGATCGCCTTGTGCGCCCGGAGCTTGCGGCCGGTGGCGGCCGAGCCGGTGAAGGTCACGACATCCTGGCAATCGACATGGTCGAGCAGGTCGCCGACCGAGCCGCTGATCAGTTGCAACGCGCCCCTGGGCAGGATGCCGGTCGCGATGATCCTGCGCACCATCAACTCGGTCAGATAGGCGGTCTGGCTCGCCGGCTTGACGATCGCCGGCATGCCGGCGAGCAGCGTCGGCGCCAGCTTCTCCAGCATGCCCCAGCACGGGAAATTGAAGGCGTTGATGTGGATCGCGACGCCTTCCAGCGGCGTCAGGATGTGCTGGCCGGAGAAGGTATTGTCGCGCGAGAGCGCCTCGACGTCGCCGTCGACCAGGGTGCGCGTGTTCGGCAGCTCGCGCCGGCCCTTCGAGGCATAGGACAGCAAGGTGCCGACGCCGCCCTCGATGTCGATCCAGCTATCGGTGCGGGTCGCGCCGGTCGCTGTCGAGAGGGCGTAGAACTCTTCCTTCGCCTCCATCAGCGCCTGGCCGAGCGCCTTCAGCATCAAGGCGCGCTCGTGGAAGCTGAGCTTGCGCAGCGCCGGCCCGCCCGCCTCGCGGCCATGGTTCAGCGCGCGCTTCATGTCGAGGCCACTGGCGTCGATCAGCGCGACCTCCGCGCCAGTCGCCGCATCGAGCAGCGGCACGGCCTTGCCGGCGCCGCGGACCCAGTCTCCGGCGATATAGGATTCGAGCTGGCGGACGGTCTTCACTGGCGCATTCATCCCTTGAGATTCCTTGTCGATCGCGATGTGCGGCTTGTCGCCGTCGTCAATTCGATGTGCCGGTCAGGCCAGACCGATGACACGCAGCAAATCGTCCACCTGCCGCTCCCAGGCGGCGGCGAGCTCGGAATTGCCGGTACGGCGCAGGCCGAACTTCCTCTGCGTTTCGAAATGCGCCGAGCTGCCGCGGCCGAAGCTCGCGGCGACGCGCGGGCGCCAATAGGCGAGCGCAGCAGCGACCTGCGGCCGGTTGGCCGGTTCCTGCAGCAATTTCCGCAAGCCCTCTTCGCCGAGCTCCCTGTGCCGGCGCTCACGGGGCAGGATGGCGCGGAAAATCTCGCCGAGCGGCTGGTAGGAAAGCCCGGCGAATTCCTCGATCTGGATCACCACGGCCTGGCCCATCAGCACGTTCATCACGACCGCGTCGAGCCAGCCCTGCAGCGGGTAGTGCAGCACGGCGAGCCGCATGTCGGCGCCGTGACGGGCCGCGCCGAGATCGCTGTCGCGCGCGACGCGCTCGGCCCAGGGATGATGGTTGGCATAGCGCGAGATGTCGGCGCCGAATTCGCCCATCACGGCGAGCACGCGCTCGGCATGGTCGAGCTTCTCAAGCACGATGCGGGAGGCGGCGATGCGCTCCTTGATGCCCGGCCCCTGGTTGATGATATCCGCGAAGCCGGCGGCCCCGGCGAGCTCGCTGTCGACGAAGGTCGCCATCAGCCTGAGCAATTCGCCGCGATAGCGCGGCGGCGCGTTCTCGGGCGTGGTCAGCTTGCCGCCCTGCGCCAGATAGGCTTCGAGCGGCATGGTGTCGGTGTCACTGGTCATAGGTCACCACCACCCGATCGGAGAGCGGATAGCACTGGCAGCTCAGCACATAGCCCTGGCGGACCTCGTAGTCTTCCAGGGCATGGTTGGTCGCCATCTCGACCTCGCCCTCGACGACCATGGCGCGGCAGGTCGAGCACACGCCCGCCTTGCAGGCATAGGGCGCATCGAGACTGGCGCCGAGCGCCGCCTCCAGGATGGTCTGCCCGGTCTTGGCCATCTCGATCACGCGCGTCGTGCCATCGAGGGTGATCGTCGCGGTGCAGGTCGCGGCCTTGCCGGTGTCGGCGGCGGTCCTGACGACATGCTTGCCGCGGCGTGGCGCGGAGGCGAACAGCTCAAACTTGATCTGGTCGTCGCGAAGGCCGTGCTCGCGCAGCGCCGCCGCGATCGCCAGCATCATCGGCTCCGGGCCGCAGATGAAAGCCATGTCGATGGCGGCGATGTTGATCCAGCCCTTGAACAGTCTGGCGCATTTCTCGGCGTCGATGCGCCCAGAGAAGAGCTCGACCTCCTGCGCCTCGCTTTCCAGCACATGCACGACGTTGAAGCGGCCGAGATGGGTGTTCTTGATGTCCTCCAGCTCCTCGCGGAACATGATCGAACTGACCGAGCGGTTGCCGTAGACCAGCGTGAAGCGCGACCCCGGCTCGCGCGCCAATGTCGTCTTGATCAGCGAGAGCACCGGCGTGATGCCGCTGCCGCCGGCGAAGCCGAGATAATGCCGCTTCTCCTCCGGCTTCAGCGGCACATGGAAGGCGCCCATCGGCGGCATCGCCTCGACCACGTCGCCGGGCTTCAGTTCCTCGTTCGCCCAGGTCGAGAAGGCGCCGCCATCGACGCGCTTGATGCCGACCTTGAGGATGCCCTCATCCTTGCCGGCGCAGATCGAATAGGAGCGGCGCAGCTCCTCGCCCTCGAAGTCCCTGCGGAAGGTCAGGTACTGGCCTTGGGTGAAGTCGAAGGCGGCGCGGTCCTCCGCGCGTGGCGCGAGAGTGACGACCACCGCATCGCGCGTCTCGCGGCGAATATCGGCGACCTCCAGCGGAAAGAAGCGGGCCATCGGTCCCTCAGATGCTCTTGAAGTAGTCGAACGGTTCCAGGCAGTCGGTGCAGCGGAAATGCGCCTTGCACGGCGTCGAGCCGAACTGGCTGATGCGCTCGGTCCGCAACGAGCCGCAGCGTGGGCAGCTGACTTCGAGCGGCCGCAGTGCACCGGCGCAGGCGGCGGTGCCTTCGACCGGCGGGGCGATACCGTAGTCGCGCAGCTTGGCGCGGCCCTCGGCGCTGATCCAGGCGGTGGTCCAGGCCGGCGACAATTGCCGCTTCAGGACGAGCTTCTCGATGCCGTGCTCGCGCAGGCTCCGCTCGATCTCGAAGTTGATGACGCCGGTCGCCGGGCAGCCGGAATAGGTCGGCGTCACCGTCACCTCCAGCAGATCATCGGCCCAGGCGACGTCGCGGATGATGCCGAGATCGACCAGCGAGATCACCGGGATCTCGGGATCCGGAATCTCGCCGAGCCATGACCAGATCTCGGCGACGGCCGGGCGGGAGATGGTGGCGGCGTCCATCAGCGCCTCCTCACCAGCTGGCGCCGGGATAGGCGCGCTGCAGGAACTGCATCTCGGCGAGGATGTAGCCGAGATGCTCGGAATGAACGCCGCGCCGGCCGCCCTTCTGGGCGAAGCTCTTTTCCGGCGCTTTCAGCGTCGCCTCGGCCAGGGTCCGGCCGACATGGTCCTGCCAGGCCGCTTTCAGCGAACCGGGCTCCGGGGCGAGGCCTGATGCCGCGAGTTCCTCGTCGACCGCATCGGCGAGGAACATCTCGCCGGTATAGGGCCAGAGGAAATCAACGGCCGCCTGCATGCGGGCATGGCTTTCAGCCGTGCCGTCGCCGAGGCGCACGACCAGATCGGCGCTGCGCTCGAGATGATAGGCGACCTCCTTCGAGGCCTTCTCGGCGATCTCGGCGATGCGCCTGTCGGCCGAACCGATCAGCGCCTTCAGCAGCGGCAGATGCCAGGCGTCGAACAGATATTGCCGCATCAGCGTGCGGCCGAAATCGCCGTTTGGCTGCTCGACCAGCAGGAGATTGCGGTAGCCGGAGACATCACGCAGGAAGGCAACCTCGTCGGGCGTGCGGCCCTTGCCCTCGGCCTCGCAGGCGAGCCCGAGCCAGAGCTGGGTCTGGCCGATCAGGTCGAGCGCGGTGTTGGCGAGTGCGATGTCCTCTTCCAACGCCGGGGCATGGCCGCACCATTCCGAATTGCGATGGCCGAGGATCAGGCAGTTGTCGCCCATGCGCAGCGCGAACTCTGCGACCGCCGAAGAAACCGCAGAGGAAGAGGCCGGGGCGTTCATCACATATGTCCCACTTCGTCCGGCACATCGAAGAAGGTCGGGTGCCGGTAGACCTTGGCGTTGGCGGGATCGAACAGCGGCCCCTTGTCGGAGGGCGCGCTGGCGACGATGTCGGCCGAGCGCACCACCCAGATGCTGACGCCCTCGTTGCGGCGCGTATAGACATCGCGGGCATTGAGAATCGCCATTTCGGCATCCGGCGCATGCAGGCTGCCGACATGGCGGTGGTTGAGGCCATGCTGGCCGCGGATGAAGACCTCCCAGAGGGGCCATTCGTTCGACATCATCAGCTCCCTTCGGCCGGCGCGTTACTCGGCAGCGATCCTGGCGGCTTGGCGCCTTGCTGCCTGCTTCTCCGCATGGGCGGTGAGTCCGTCGCGGAACCAGGCGCCGTCGTTCCAGGCCTTGCGCCGCGCCTCCAGTCGCTCGCGATTGCACGGGCCCTCGCCGGCGATCACCGCGAAAAACTCGGTCCAGTCGGGCTCGCCGAAATCATGGCCACCCTTCGCCTCGTTCCACTTCAGCGCGGGATCGGGAACGGTGAGGCCGAGATACTTGGCCTGGGGCACGGTCTGGTCGACGAATTTCTGGCGCAGCTCGTCATTCGAGTTCTGCTTGATCTTCCAGGCCATCGACTGGGCCGAATGAACGGAGGCATCGTCGGAAGGGCCGAACATCATGAGGGACGGCCACCACCAGCGATCAAGCGCATCCTGCGCCATCGCCTTCTGCTCCGGCGTGCCCTTGGCGAGCACGGTCATGATGTCGAAGCCCTGGCGCTGATGGAAGCTTTCTTCCTTGCAGATGCGCACCATGGCGCGGGCGTAAGGGCCATAGGAGCAGCGCTGCAGCGGGACCTGGTTCATGATCGCGGCGCCGTCGACCAGCCAGCCGATCGCGCCGATATCGGCCCAGCTCAGCGTCGGATAGTTGAAGATCGAGGAGTACTTCGCCTTGCCGGAATGGAGCTGCTCGTACATCTGGTCACGGCTGATGCCGAGCGTCTCCGCGGCGCAGTAGAGATAGAGGCCGTGGCCGGCCTCGTCCTGCACCTTGGCGAGCAGGATCGCCTTGCGCTCAAGCGTCGGGGCACGCGTGATCCAGTTGCCCTCGGGCAATTGGCCGACGATCTCGGAATGGGCGTGCTGGCTGATCTGGCGGATCAACGTCTTGCGATAATCCTCCGGCATCCACTCCTTCGGCTCGATCTTCTGGCCGGCGTCGATGCGCTCCTGGAAGGCACGCTCCTGCGGCTCCATCTCGTCGAGGCTGCGGACCCGCTTCGCCTCGGTCTTGACCATCTGGGCATACATCGGCTCGCCTCCTGTTCCGGTTCGCGCGTCAGACGCGCTCGAGGATCACTGCAATTCCCTGCCCCACCCCGACACACATCGTGCACAGGGCAAAACGCCCGCCGCTGCGCTGGAGTTGCCACATCGCCGTCGTCGCCAGCCGGGCGCCGCTCGCGCCCAAGGGATGGCCGAGCGCGATGGCGCCGCCATTCGGGTTCACCTGCGGCGCGTCGTCCGGCAGGCCGAGCTCGCGCAGCACCGCGAGCCCCTGCGCCGCAAAGGCCTCGTTGAGCTCGATCACGTCCATCTGCCCGAGTTCCAGCCCGGCGCGCTGCAGCACCTTTCGCACCGCCGGCACGGGGCCGATGCCCATGATGCGCGGTGCGACACCGGCCGCGGCCATGGCGACCACGCGGGCGCGCGGCGTCAGGCCGTTGGCTTTCGCCGCCTTCTCGCTCGCCACGATCAGCGCCGCCGAGCCGTCATTGACGCCGGATGCGTTACCGGCAGTGACGCTGAGATCGGGACCGTTGACGCCTTTCAGCTTGGCCAGCTGATCGAGCGTCACCTCCGGGCGCGGATGCTCGTCACGGTCGACGATGAGGGGATCACCCTTCCTCTGCGGCACGGACACCGGCGCCATCTCGTCGGCGAAACGGCCGGCGGCTTGCGCGGCAGCCCAGCGCTGCTGGCTGCGCAGCGCGAACGCGTCCTGATCGGCGCGCGAGACGCCAAAATCGGCGGCGACATTGTCAGCCGTCTCGGGCATGGAATCGATGCCGAAGGCCTTCTTTAGCTTCGGGTTGACGAAGCGCCAGCCGATCGTGGTGTCGTAGATCGCATTGGCGCGCGAGAAGGCGGCATCGGCCTTCGGCATGACGAAGGGTGCGCGCGACATGCTCTCGACGCCACCGGCGAGCATCAGATCGCAGTCGCCGGCCCGGATCGAGCGGGCGGCGAGACCGAGCGCATCGAGCCCCGAGCCGCAGAGACGGTTGACCGTGGTGCCGGGCACGTCGACCGGCAGCCCGGATAGGAGCACGGCCATGCGCGCGACGTTGCGATTGTCTTCGCCGGCCTGGTTGGCGCAGCCGAAGATGACGTCGTCGACCCCGGCCCAGTCGACGGACGGATTGCGCTGCATCAGCGCCGCAAGGGGGATCGCCGCGAGATCATCGGCACGCACGCTCGAAAGCGCTCCGCCATAGCGGCCGACGGGGGTGCGAACCGCATCGCAAATAAAGGCGTCCGCCACGATCTCTCTCCCCGAAATCCGTCGCCTTGTTTTTATCAACCGACCGGTCGGTCATTTAATTACACGAATTCGAGCGGAGATCAACAGGGAGTGACAAGCTGTCGCGATCATGCCGGCACGCCCGCAAATGCCATCTCAAAAGCACGGCGCCGAAGCGACTGCGAGCTCGCGGCTATGCCTCCCCCGCCAGGCGCGACGTGGCCCGGCGCATCAGGTCGAGCAGATGCAGTGCTGCGGGGGTCAGCGGCAGATCGGAGCGCCGAACGAGAACCAGCGGCGGCGCCGTCAGCTCTTCCTCGACCTTGATCGTGATCAGCGCCTTCCCGGTCATCTCGAAGCGCTCCCATTGCGCCGGGACCATCGCCAGCAGGTCGCTGTTGGCGAGGCAGGTCAGCAAGGTCAGGGCCGACTGGCTGCGCACCGCCAGGCGCGGCGGCGGCAGATGGTGGCGGGCGAAGAAGTCGTTGATCTCGTCGCTGGCATCGGCGGTGATCGAGGTCGTGACCCAGTCCTGGCCGACGAGTTCGCGCAGGGAGGTCGCCGCCGCCAGCGGATGGCCGGCGCGGCACAGGACGATGCGGCGGTTGTGGAACAGCACCTCGCGGCTGAGCTGGGGCACCGGTTGCGCGCCGCCGTCGGGGCCAATGTAGAAGTCGACCGTGCCGTCGCGCAGCCGCTCTTCGAGCGTCGGATAGAAGCCCTCGATGATATGCAGCCTGATGTCCGGGTAGCGGGCGCGGAACGGGCGCAGGCTCGGCGGCAGCAAGGCAAGATGCGCCGCGATCGAGAGCCCGACCGTGACCGTGCCGGTGCCGGCGCCCCTGAGCTGCTCGACCTCCTCGCGGGTGCGCCGGATTTCGGTCAGGATCGACCTGGCGCGAGCGACGAAGGCCTCGCCCAGCGGCGTCGCGACGACGCCGCGGGCACGGCGCTCGAACAGCGGCGCGCCGAGCTCGCGCTCCAGCAGAGCGAGGCTGCGCGTCAGCGCCGGCTGGGCGATCTGCAGATGCCGGGCCGCGGCCCGCATGCTGCCGCGCTCGGCGATCGCCACCACCTCCTCGAAATGATGAAGCTTCATCGGCCCGCCCCCGCGCACGATTTGAACGATACCGATCTGCTATCGCTCCTGCAATTTTTCCATCTGTTCAGGTATCTATGTGGGGATTAGCCATTCCTCACGAACAAGCAGCGGCCGCCTCGGAGCACCGGGAGACGGCCCTTTCGGGAGGAACGCATGGAGATCATCAAGCCCGCATTCCATCACGTCACCTTCAAGACGAGCCGGCTCGCCGAGATGGTGGCGTGGTACGGCATGGTCGTCGGCGCCCGTCCGACCTTCCAGGACGCCAACAATGCCTGGACGACCAATGACGAGGCCAATCATCGCGTCGCCTTCCTGTCGGCGCCCGGGCTCGGCGACGATCCCGACAAGCGCAGCCATAACGGCATCCACCACAGCGCCTTCGAGTATGAGAGCTTCGCCGACCTGATGTCGTCCTATGCCCGGCTGCGCGACGAGGGCATCCGGCCTGCCTTCAGCCTCGACCACGGCATGACGATCTCGATCTACTACAAGGATCCCGAGGGCAATTTCGTCGAGCTGCAATGCGACACCTACGGCGACTGGCGGCAGTCGAGCGAATGGATGCGCTCCTCGCCGGATTTCGCCGAAAACCCGATCGGCACCTTCTTCGATCCGGAGCGGGTCCATCAGGACCACAAGGCCGGCAAGAGCTTCGACGCGCTCCATGTCGCGATGCGTCGGGGCGACTATCAGCCGGCCGAGACGCCCGATCTCGGGCTGCCGGTGTGAGCGGCGCCGTGCTCGCTCTCCAGGACCAGCTCGCGATCGAGCAGCTGATCCAGCGTCACGCCTGGCTGATCGACCATGGCGAGGCGGACAAGGTCGGCGAGCTCTTCGCCGGGGAGGCGGCACTTTACGGAGTCGGCCCCGACAAGATCGGCCGCGCGGCCATCGCCGAATGGGGCCGCCAGCGCGCGGCGATGAGCGAGCGCCGCTCGCGCCATGTCCAGAGCAACATCCTGATCGAGCCCGTCGCTCCGGATGCAGCGCGCGGCTGGGTCGTGCTGACGCTCTACCGCCATGACGGGCCGGGCGAAGGCTCGGCCGTGCCGCTGCTCATCGCCGAATACGCCGACCGCTATGCCAGGGAGCCGGACGGCACCTGGCTCTTCGCCGAGCGGCGGCTCGCCGTGCTGTTCGGCGCCGCCTGACGACACCGCGTTCGTCGCCTCGCCGCACCGGCTGGAGGCGTCCGAGAAAGGAGAAGACTCATGCGTCTCGCCACCATCCTGAGCGACGGCAAGCCTGTTCTCGCCGCCTATCGCGGGCAGGAGCTGATCGATCTCGCCAAGGCCGGCCCCGGGCTGCCCGCTGACATGCTCGCCTTCCTCCTCGGCGGCGAGGCCGCCCGCACGGCAATCGCCAAGGCCCTCGATGCCGCGCCGGCCGCGGCCGTGCTCGATCCAGAGCGCACGACCTTCCTGCCGGTAGTGCCGCGCCCCGGCAAGATCATCTGCGTCGGGCTGAACTACGCCGACCATTCGGCCGAGAGCGGCTTCAAGCAGCCGGATTACCCGACGCTGTTCGGCCGCTTCGCCACCAGCCTGATCGGCCACAAAGCGCCGCTGATCCGGCCTGATCTCTCCGACCAGCTCGACTATGAGGGCGAGATCGCGGCGGTGATCGGCCGGCGCGGCAAGCATGTCTCCAAGGCAAACGCGCTCGACCATGTCGCCGGCTACGCCGTCTTCAACGAGGGCTCGGTGCGCGACTACCAGTTCAAGGCGCCGCAATGGACCGTCGGCAAGAATTTCGACGGCACCGGCGCCTTCGGCCCGGCGCTGGTCACGGCGGACGAGCTCCCGCCCGGCGCCCGCGGCCTCAGGCTCACGACCAGGCTGAACGGTGAGACCGTGCAAAGCGCCAGCACCGACGACATGGTCTTCGACGTCGCGAGCCTGATCGCGATCATCAGCGAGGCGATCACGCTGGAGCCCGGCGACGTCATCGTCACCGGCACGCCGGCCGGCGTCGGCGTGGCGCGCAAGCCGCAGCTCTTCATGAAGCCCGGCGATGTCTGCGAGGTCGAGGTCGAAGGCATCGGACTCCTCGTCAACCCGATCGCGCAGGAAGCGGCCGAGCGGGCCGCGGCCTGACAGCAGATCATGGGGAGCAGAGAACCGTGACCAAGACCGGCAAGGACATCGACGTATTGATCGCCGGCGCCGGGCCGGTCGGCCTCGCGGCTGCGATCGAGCTCGGCCAGCGCGGCATTTCCTGCCTCGTTGTCGAGCGCAACGACCGCGTCGGCTATTCCCCGCGCGCCAAGACCACCAATGTCCGCAGCCGCGAGCATCTGCGCCGCTGGGGCATCGCCGACGCCCTGCGGGCCGCCTCGCCGATCCCGCCGGACTATCCTTCAAACGTCGTGTTTGCGACGCGGATGAACGGCCCCGAACTCGCCCGCTTCGGCAATGCGCTGAACGGCAGCCGCGCTCGCAACGACCTCTATTCGGAAGAGGCGCAATGGGTGCCGCAATATGTGCTGGAGGAAGTGCTGCGCCGGCATGCTGTATCGCTGCCCGGCGTCGAGATCCGCTTCAATACCGAGCTCATCTCCTTCGCCGATCACGGAAGCGGCATAGTTTCGCGCCTGAGGGACGTGACCAGCGGCGCCGAGCGCGAGGTTGCGAGCGCCTATCTGATCGGCGCCGACGGCGCACGCAGTTCGGTGCGCGAGGCGATCGGCGCGAGGATGGAGGGCGAAGGCGCCTTCTCCAAGAACTACAACGTCATCTTCCGCGCGCCGGAGCTGGCCTCACGCCACGCCCATGGCCCGGCGATCATGTACTGGATGGTCAACGAGGAGGTCCCCTCGCTGCTCGGCCCGATGGACAACGAGGGCCTGTGGTTCTTCATGGCGACCAAGCTCGCCAACGACGTCGACCCGGCCAGCGTCGATCCCGTCGAGCTGATCCGCCGCGGCACCGGCCTCTCCGACCTCGAGATCGAGATCGTCGGCCGCGATCCCTGGGTCGCGCATCGCCTGGTCGCCGACCGCTACGAGAAGGGCCGGGTCTTCCTCGCCGGCGACGCCTGCCACCTCCACCCACCCTTCGGCGGCTTCGGCATGAACATGGGCATCGGCGACGCCGTCGATCTCGGCTGGAAGCTGGCGGCGGTGCTGCAAGGCTGGGGCGGCCCGGAACTGCTGGCGAGCTATGCCGCCGAGCGGCGCAAGGTGCATGAACGCACCATCGCCGAAGCCGTGATCAACTACGGCGCCGTCGGCAACCAGCTCGTCCGGCCGGGGCTGGAGGAGCCGGGACCGCTTGGCGATGCCACAAGGCGCGAAGTCGGCGAGATCATCGAGGCGACCAAGCTGCGCGAGTTCCGCACGCTCGGGATCGTGCTCGGCATGCGCTACGAGGATTCTCCGATCATCATCCCAGATGGCAGCGCCCCGCCGGTCGAGCATTTCATGCTCTATGTGCCCTCGGCTCATCCGGGCTGCCTGGCGCCGCATCTCTGGCTCGCCGACGGCTCCTCGCTCTACGACCATTTCGGCCAGGGCTTCACCCTGCTCGCCACGGCCGGGGATGGCGCGGAGGCAGCGCCGCTGATCGCCGCGGCACGCCGTCTCGGCGTGCCGCTGAAGCTGCTGCTGCCGGGCGATCGCCGCCTGCCCGCCCGCTATGGCGCGCGCTTCGCCCTGATCCGGCCGGACCAGCATGTCGCCTGGCGCGGCGATGCACTCCCGGCCGATTGCGAGGCGCTGCTCGCCATCGTCACCGGCCGCAGGAAGCTCGAGGCCGCGATCGGGATACCGGCCACGGCCGCCTAGGACCAAAGCACAAGAGACAAGACCACAGAACGGGGAGGATACGATGAAACAGGGAGTGATCGGTGCCTTGCTCGGCGCGGCGTTGGCGGTTTCGCTGGCGAGCGCTGGAGCCCTCGCGCAGACCATCGAGCTGAAGGTCTCGCATTACCTGCCGCCGAACCACCAGATGCACAAGCAGCTGGAAGCCTGGGGCGCGGAGCTGGCCCAGCGCTCGAATGGCCGGCTCAAGCTCGCCATCTTCCCGGCCGCGCAGATGGGCCCGATGCCGCGGCAATACGACCTTGCCCGCACCGGCGTGGCCGACATCGCCTTCTTCCTGCACGGCGCCCTGCCCGGCCGCTTTCCGCTGACCGAGATCTCGCATCTGCCCTACGCCTTCAACCGCGGCGAAGGGGCCAGCGCCAAGGCGCTGAGCACGGCCGAGGCCTCGGGCATCCTGACCGAGTTTTCCGGCAAGCTCGCGGCCGAGCACGAGGGCACCAGGCCGCTCTATTTCATCGCGACGCCGACCTTGAGCCTGTTCTTCAACCGGCCGGCGGTGAAGACCCCCGCCGGGATGCGCGGCCTGCGCATGCGCCATAACGGCCCGATCGCCTCGGCCATGCTGGAAGCCTGGGGCGCGACGCCTGCCGCCGTCCCTCCGGCGGAGCTGTCCGACTCGCTCTCGAAGGGCACGATCGCCGGCATGTTCTTCAACTACGAGGCGGCGAAGTCCTTCCAGATGGCCGAGAGCGTCAAGTCGGTGACGGAGCTCGACGCCGCCGCCGGCACTTTCGCGCTGGTGATGAACGCCGAGAAGTACAAGTTGCTGCCCGAGGACCTGCGCAAGCTGATCGACGACACGACGGGTCCGGCCGCCGCTCGCAAGGTCGGCGCGATCTACGATCAGGCCGAGGCGGAAGGCCGTGCCTATCTGCGCGCCGCCAATGCCGAGATCCCCGAGCTCAGCGGCGCCGAGCGCGGAGCGTTCGAGGAGCTGGCCAAGCCGGTCACCGCGAGCGTCATCGCCAGGGTCGAGGCCAAGGGTATCAAGGCCAAGCAGTTCTATGACGAGCTGCGCGCCGCCGTGAGTGCCGCCAAATGAGCCCCGGCAAGCTCCGCCGCCTCGACCCGGTGCGGCTCCTGACCATAGCCGGGGCGCTGGCGCTCGCGGTCATGGTGCTCTGGACGATGGTCGACATCGGCGCCCGGCTTGCCTTCAATAAGCCGCTGCACGGCACGCTCGACCTCGTCGAGGTCACGCTGGTGCTCGTCGCCTTCCTCGCCTTGCCCGAGTGCTTTCGCCGCGACGAGCAGATCAAGGTCGACCTGTTTGATACGATGGTTCGTCCCCGAACCCTGGCTGCGATGCGGCTCGCCGGCGAGATCGCGACGCTCGCCTTCCTTACGCTGCTGGCGGTGACCCTGATGCAGCCGCTCGTCGACGCCTATCGCTTCGGCGACCAGAAGCCTGACCTGCCGGTGCCGATTTTCCTGCTCTTGCTCGCGATCGAGCTGGCGCTGGTCGTCTCGGTCTTTGTGGTGCTCGGCCGCGCGGTCGGCCAGGTCCGTGCCTTCCCGCGCACTGCCGCTGACACCGCGGCCCCTCATCCTCCGGCTCTGCACGGCAACAACGGAGCCGCCTCATGAGCGCGACCTCCATCGGCCTGATCGGTATGGCGACCCTGGTCGGCATGATCCTGGCGCGGATTCCGGTCGGCGTCGCGCTCGGCCTCACCGGCTTCGTCGGCTATGCTGCGATCGATGGCTTCGCCAAGGCACGCCTGGTCTTCGGCGCGGTGCCGCTCGAGCTCTCCTCGGCCTATACCCTCTCCGTCCTGCCATTGTTCACATTGATGGGCGCGCTGGCGACAATGGCCGGGCTCTCGGGCGACCTGTTCCGGGCGAGCAATGCGATCTTCGCCGGCATGCGCGGCTCGCTCGCCATGGCGGCTGTCGGGGCTTCCGCCGCCTTCGGCGCGGTCTGCGGCTCCTCGCTGGCGACGGCGGCGACGATGAGCCGGATCTCGATTCCGCAAATGCTGCAGGCCGGCTATTCGCCGGCGCTGGCGGCTGGCGTGGTCGCGGCCGGCGGCACGCTCGGCATCCTGATCCCGCCCTCGCTGATCCTGATGATCTACGGCATCATCGCCCAGCTCTCGATCATCAAGCTCTTCGCCGCCGCGCTGATCCCCGGCCTCGTGCTGACCGGGCTCTATCTGCTGACGGTCTGGCTCTGGGTGCGCATTCGCCCAGAGGCAGCGCCCAAGCTGCCGAGCGAGAGCAAGGCGCAGGCGTTCCGGCTCGTCCTCAGCATCTGGGACGTAGCCGCGCTCTTCCTCGTCACCTTCGGCGGCATCTATCTCGGCTGGTTCAGCCCGACGGAGGCCGCCGCCGTTGGCGCCTTCGGCGCGCTGCTGCTCGGCCTGCTGCGCAGGGGCTTCGCCCGCGGCGACGTCGCGACCGCCTTCACCGAGACGACGCGGATCACCGCCAATCTCGTGCTGATCGTGCTGGGCTCGACGATCTTCTCCTATTTCGTCGTGCAGACCGGTATGGCGCAATCCGTGGTGAAGTCGATCGCCGCAGTGGGCCTGCCACCGCTCGCGGTGATGCTGCTGCTGATCGCCTTCTACATCTTCCTCGGCTGCTTCCTCGAAGGCATAGGCATGGTGCTGGTCACGGTGCCCGTATTGCTGCCGCTGGTGCTGTCGACCGGCTATGATCCGATCTGGTTCGGCGTGCTGCTGGTCATCGTCGTCGAGATCGGGCTGATCCATCCGCCGGTGGGGATGAACCTCTTCGTCATCCGCACCCAGGCGCCGGAGATCAGCCTGGGCGCGATGTATCGCGGCGTACTGCCCTTCCTGCTCGCCCCCTTCCTGCTGATCGCCATGCTGCTGGCCTGGCCGGATCTGGCGCTCTGGCTACCCAGGGCAATGTCATTGAACTGAGACTGGCAGGACGAACAGCCGGCGCCGCCTTGTCGCCGGAGATGCCGACAGGCGGCTCGGCGAACCAGATCCTCGCGATCCGGGGCCGCGATGGCGTTGTGATTGGGGTGCGCTCGGTGCGGGGGAATGCGCGCCCATCCCCCCATTTCGGCCGTGTCATCTTTGCCTCTTCCTTCCGAAATTAACTTTCTGGTAAGAGGTTCGGGTTTCCTTGCCGGTGACGATGGCTCGCTGATTGCGGCAGCCGAGATCCCGTAATCAGGAGGTCACCGCATGAAGCGGACCGTGATCGCTGCCAATGCCGTCCGTTCCACCGGAGAGAACCGCCACGGCCGCGCAGCGATCCCGCTTCTGATGGCTCTGGCCGCGCCGGTGCTGGGTGCCTGCAGCACTTCGCCCGTCCAGACCGCGTCGACGGCAGCCCCCGCGGCCAAGCAGCCGCATGAGGCCCGCAAGCGCGCGATCGAGCTGGCCAAGGCCGATCCGCGCGAGAAGGAATGCCTGGTCCGTGCCATGTATTTCGAATCGAACCGGTCGAGCGAATCAGGCCTGCTCGGCGTCGGAACCGTCGTGATGAACCGGGTGGGATCGCCAAGCTATCCCTCGACGATCTGCGGCGTCGTCGGCGCGCCGCGCCAGTTCGCGCCGGGCGTGCTGACCCGCCAGATGGCGGCGCGCGACCTGCCCAAGGCCGAGGCCGCCGCCGAAGCCATCCTCAATGGCAAACGCAACGAAGCCGTCGGCAACGCCAAGCATTTCCACATGGCCGGGCTGCGCTTCTCCTACGCCAACATGCACTACGTGACGGTGGCGGGCGGCAACGCCTTCTATGTCAAGGGCGAGCGCCCCGAGCGCCGCCGCATCGAGGAGCCGAGCTACCAGCTCGCCGCGGTCAACGAGCCGGCGCCGCTCGCAGCCAGCGCCTCCTCCGTTCCGACCTCCTTCGCCAACGCGCCGCTGGCCTTCGCGCCGGAGGCTCCGGCCACCGCCGCATCCGCCGGCCCGGCCACGCATCTCGTCAGCCATGCGACGCTGCCGCCGAGCCGGCCTTTCGATCTCGACATGCCCAAGAGGCTGGCGCGGACCTTCATCGCGCCGCCGAAGAGCGATGCCCGGATCGCAGCGCTGATGCCGAGCCCCCGCGGGCTGCGTGGCAGCGTGCAGCAGGACTGAGCCACGCCGCGACGCCGCCACGGGTTGACGCAGATCAATCCGGGGGCCGTGCGACCATCTGAATCGCCATCCGGCCTTTCCGTCGGCATGAACTGTTAATCATGTCGGCTCCAGAGCTTCTCCAACGGAATCTGCGCCCAGAGCGGCGATGCGTTGAGGAAGAAGTGATGTCTGCGTCCGACGATCTCGCCCGGCGGCTCGAATTCCTGCAGCTGGACGGACAGGCACGGCAACGGCTCCGCGATCTCGGGCCGACGATCGTCGCGGCGCTTCCTGGCGCGCTCGACGCCTTCTATTCACAGATCAGGGCCTTTCCGGAGACGATGGCCCTCTTCCGCAGCGAAGCGCAGCTCGGCGGCGCCAAGACGAGGCAGGTCGCGCATTGGACTGGGATCGCCACGGGGCAGTTCGACCAGGACTATGTCGTGGCGGTCACCCGCGTCGGTGAGGTCCATGCCCGGATCGGGCTGGAGCCGCGCTGGTATATCGGCGGCTACGCGCTGCTATTGTCGCAACTGATCGGGAAAGTGCTGGAAGCGCGCTGGCCGAAGAGCCGTTTCGGCTCCAAATTGCCGGGGGCGGATGAGCGGGCCGCGGAGATCGCCGCGGTCGTCAAGGCCTGCCTGCTCGACATGGACTACGCCATCTCGGTCTATCTCGAAGCCTCGGAAGCGGCCCGCCTGAGGGTGGAAGCGCAGGCGCGCGCCAGCGAGCAGGCCAAGGCGGCCGAGCGCGAGCGGGCGATCACCCTGGTCAGCGAGGGCATGGCGGCGCTGGCGAGCGGCGATCTCTCCTTCCGCATCGCCCAGGACATGCCGGCCGAATACGCGATGATCGGCACGCATTTCAACGACGCCATGGCGAAGCTCGGCGAGATGATCGCGACGATCAAGGCAAGCTCGACTGCCATCGCCGCCTCCTCGCAGGAAATCAGCGACGGTGCCGCCGATCTGTCGCAGCGCACCGAGGAACAGGCTTCCGCCTTGGAGCAGACTGCGGCGACGACCGAGGAGCTCGCCGCCTCGGTGAAGAGCTCGGCCCAGGCCTCGCGCGCCTCGACTGCCCTCGCCGACGAGGCGACGGCGGTCGCGCGCACGGGCGGCGGCATCATCCGGGAGGCGATCGCGGCGATGGCGCGGATCGAGGACGCCTCCAGCAAGATCTCCGAGATCATCGGCGTGATCGACGGCATCGCCTTCCAGACCAACCTGCTGGCGCTGAACGCGGCCGTGGAGGCGGCGCGGGCCGGCGATGCCGGGCGCGGCTTTGCGGTCGTCGCTGCGGAAGTCCGCGCCCTCGCTCAGCGTTCCGCCGACGCCGCCAAGGATATCACCGGCCTGATCGGCACCTCCGGCGCTGAGGTGACCGAGGGCGTGCGATTGGTCAGGCTCGCGGGCGACACATTGGAACAGATCGTCGGCGCTTCCGGCCGGGTTTCAACGACCGTCGGCGAGATCGCGGCCGCGGCTGGCGAGCAGGCCAGCGGCATCGAGGAGATGAGCCAGGCCGTCAGCCATATGGACGAGATCACGCAGCGGAATTCCGTGCTCGCCGAGCAGAGCGCAAGCTCGGCGCGCATGCTGCTGACGCAGATCGAGCGCCTCAGCCAGCTCGTGTCAACCTTCCGCACGCAGGGCGATCACAGGCCGTCCGCAGCGGCCTCGCAACAGCATAGCCGGGCAGCCTGAACGCGAAGCGGATCGCAGACCCGGCCGGATCACATCCGGCCGGCATCGACCTTGATGCGCTCGGAGGTGACCGAAGAGGACTGGTCGCTCGCCAGGAACAGAGCGGCGCGCGCGACCTCCTCCGGCTCGACCCAGCGCTTCAGCGCGGCCTTGTCTGTATAGTTGACCTTGATGATTTCTTCGGCCGGCCGGTCCTCCTTCGCGGCGCGGGCGGCGATGACGCGCTGCATCAGCTCGCCATTGACCGCGCCCGGGCAGAGCGCATTGACCCTGATGTCGTGGATGCCGACCTCCTGCGCCACGGCCTCGGTGATGCCGATCACCGCGAACTTCGTCGCGGTATAGGCGCTGCGCATCGGATAGCCGCGCAGGCCCATCAGCGACGACATGTTGATGATCGAGCCGCCGCCGCGAGCCCGCATCAATGGCACGCAATACTTGATGCACAGGATCGTCCCGCGGATATTGATCGCCATGGTCTCATCCCATTGGGCGATGTCGAGATCCTCGGCATTGGCGACCTGCCCGGTCACGCCGGCATTGTTGACGAGGATGTCGACGCCGCCGAAGCGCGTGGCCGTCTCCTTGGCGAGCCTGCCGGCATCAGCCTCCTGCGAAACGTCGGCGGCAATGGCATGCGCGCCGATCCCGGCGGCGGCCTTGTCGAGCGATGCCTGGGAGCGCCCGGCGATCACCACCTGCGCACCCTCATCGACGAACATCCGGGCGATCGCCAGGCCGATGCCGGTGCCGCCGCCGGTGACGATCGCGACCTTGCCGGAGAGGGCTGGAGCACGAGACGATTGCGCTGGCATGATGCGGCCCTCTCTTCCCATCGATCGGCCAGATGCCGATGATCATTGTTTGATATACGAGAATCAGTTTTGCATATCAATTAAACCAGCCTGGTTTTACCCCGACGATCCTTGATAAGCCTCAGCCGCCAAGACTCTCCGGGATCGCAATGCCGAGGCGGTGGGCCTGGCGATGCAAGGCCGCAAGCGTCTCCGCGGCCAGCGCGCAGCTCCCATCAAAACGCTTTCGCGCTTCGGCAGCCCGATCTCCGGGCAAGCGGATCGGAGCAGCGCCCGGAACCGGCTTCGACTGCCGGATGCGATCCGCGAAGCCCGCTGCCGCCGCCTCATAGTCTGCGAGGGGCCTGAAGCCTTCAATCTCGATCGCCATGATAAGGCTGGCGCTGCCATAGGGCCGGGAGAGATCGCCATAGAGCGGCTGCACCTCGGCGCCGACGCCGCCGGCCGACAGGCCGCCGGCGAGAAGATCGACCATCACAGCGAAACCAAACCCCTTCGCGCCCGCCGCCGGCAGGAGCACGCCCTTGATCGCCTCGGCCGCGTCGCGGGTCGGCAGCCCTTCGGCTGTCTGGGCCCAGCCTTCGGGAATGGGCTCGCCCTTGTTCGCCGCCAGCCGGACCTTGCCCATCGCGCCGGCGCTCATGGCGAGGTCGAGCACGATCGGCTCGCCGCCGGCCGGCACGGCGATCGCCAGCGGGTTGTTGCCGACGACCGCCTCGGCCCCGCCCGGGGCCGGCAACATCGGACGGGTATTGGCCATGACGATGCCGATCTTGCCGGCGAGCGCGATTCTGCGGGCGAAGCGCCCGGCCGCGCCGAAATGGAAGGCGTTGCGAACCGCGACGACGGCGACGCCGTGCTCGGCGGCACGGGCGATCGCGATCTCGCAGGCATGCTCGGCCGTGACATGGCCGAGCCCGTTCCCGGCATCGAGCGTCAGGCGCGCGCCGGCATCGACGACGATCTCGCCTTTGGCTGTGGGATCGACCGAGCCTCGCTCGATCCGCTCAAGATACATCGGCAGCTGGAGCAGGCCGTGCGAGGCCAGGCCCTCGATATCGGCATCGACCAGGGCCTGCGCCACCAGCGCGGCATTGTCGGGCGGCGCCCCGGCCGCCTCCAGCAGGGCGGCGGCGAAGCGGCTCAGCGCCTGCGCGGGATAGCGGCCCGATATCGGCATCAGCGCACCGGCGGCGCGTATTGCAAGCCGCCTTGCGTCCAGAGCTTGTTCAGGCCGCGCTCGATCCCAAGCTTCGAGCCCGAGCCGACATTGCGCTCATAGACCTCGCCGTAATTGCCGACCTGCTTGATGATCTGCAGCGCCCAATCCGGCTTCAGCCCCATCGACTCGCCGAGATTGCCGGTAACGCCGAGCAGGCGCTGCACTTCGGGCGAGCCAGTTTTTTTCTGCTCCTCGACATTGGCGGAGGTGACGCCGAGCTCCTCGGCGACGAGCATGGCATAGAGCGACCAGCGCACGATGCTGGTCCAGGTCTCGTCGCCCTGGCGCACGACCGGGCCGAGCGGCTCCTTCGAGATCAGCTCTGGCAGGATGACATATTCGGTCGGGTTGACCAGCTTCAGCCGATAGGCCGAGAGCGCCGAGACGTCGTTGCTGAAGACGTCGCAGCGGCCGGATTCGAAGGCCTTGGCGACCTGGTCGCCGGCCTCGAAGGCGACGCCCTCGAACTTCATGCCGTTGGCGCGGAAGTAATCGGCGATGTTGAGCTCGGTAGTGGTGCCGGTCGGCACGCAGACCGAGGCGCCGTTCAGCTCCTTCGCCGATTTGATGTTCAGCGACTTGCGGACCATGAAGCCCTGGCCGTCGTAATAGCCGATGCCGACATAGCGCAGGCCCATCTGGGTATCGCGCGACAGGGTCCAGGTCGCCTGGCGGGAGAGCATGTCGATCTCGCCGCTCTGCAGGCTGACGAAACGGTCCTTCGGGCTGAGCGGGGTGTAGCGGACCTTGCCGGCATCGCCGAACACGGAGGCAGCCACGGCCCGGCAGATATCGACGTCGAAGCCGCCCCAGCGTCCGGCCTCGTCCGGCACCGAGAAGCCGGCGACGCCCGGGCTGACGCCGCAGATCATCTCGCCGCGGCTCCTTGCGGTCTCGAGCGTGCCGGCGGCGGCCGGCATGGCGCAGGCGGCCATCAGGCCGGCGATCAGCAACAGGCGTGTCTTCATCGGATGCCCTCCCCCGAGTGTCGTATCCGACTTTTCCCCGCCGGATCCCAGGGCGATCCTGACGGCTTTCTGACGCAGGGGGCGCGCGCCTCGGCTGATTTCGAGATGTGAAACGCCGGGACTTCCAGCCATATCCGGGAACGGGAGTGCCATCATCCGATCATCGACATCGGCACGGCAGACCATGCAGACATCCGCCCAGTCCAGCTTCCGTCAGCGCCTCGTCAGCGGTGCCTTCCTCGCGGGGAGCTTCGTCAAGACGCCAAGCCCGCATGCGACCGAGATCCTCGGCAATACCGGCTTCGACTTCATCGTCGTCGACCAGGAGCACGCGCCCTTCGACCGCGTCACCACCGACCTCGTGCTGCTGGCCGCTCGTGCGGCCGGCGTCGCCGGGGTGGTGCGCGTGCCGACGCTGACCAGCGACGCGATCCAGGCCTCGCTCGATTGCGGCGCGGTCGGCATCCTCGCCCCGCATGTCGCGAGCGCCGCGGATGCGCAGGCGCTCGTCGCCGCCTGCCGCTATCGCGGCGGCAAGCGCGGTTTCTCCGGCGTCACCCGCGCCGGCCGCTATGGCGGCAGCAAGATGTGGGACCTCGTCGATGCCGCCGATGCGGCGGTGGCGACGATCGCCATGATCGAGGACCCAGCGGCGCTGGCTGAGATCGACGCGATCCTTGCCGTGGATGGGCTCGATGCCGTCTTCATCGGCCGCGGTGACCTCACCGTCGCCTTCGGTGCGCCGACCCGCGATGCGCCTGAGGTCCGCGACGCCGTCGACACGATTCTGCGGGCCGCGAAGAAGGCCGGCAAGCCGGTCTGCGTGATGACCGATAATGGCGAGGAATCCGCGGGGTTCGCCGAGCGCGGCGCCAGCGCCTTCATCCTCTCCTCCGACCAGGGTTTTCTGCGCAAGGCGGCGAGTGAAGCCCTGGCGCAGATGCAGACAGCCAGGAGCCGGGTCGAGAACCCAGGCTCGCGATAGGAGAAACCGACCCGTGAGCTATCCCTCCAGCGATCCGCGCTCGAAGCTCGCCGCTCCGGCCGCGGCCAAGGCCGCCCCGGTCAAGGCCTATGCCGGCGCCGACTATGCCCGTTTCTATGCCGAAGAACCGCAGCAGACGGGCGAAAACGAGCGCACCTGGCTAGCCCGCGGCCAGAACTTCATCGTCGCCTATTCGGACGTGCAGCCGGGCGCCGTGCTGGCGCGCGCGGCGCAGCCGGACGAATACTGCCTGATCCTGCCGGAGAAGGAGCTTAGCGCGACGGTCACGGCCGGGGCCGAGACGGTCGAGGTCGCGGGCGGCTCGATCGTCTTCGTGCCGCCGGGTGCATCGCGCATCACGCTGAAGGGCGCCGGGCGCGTCATCCGCATCTTCTCCAGCGTCGCGGCCGATCTGGCGGCGGCCTGCTCGAACGCCGCTTCCTATGCGCAGCCCCATGCCAATGTCGCGTTGCTCGAGCCCTGGCCGGAGCCGCGTGGCGGCTTCAAGGTCCGCGCCTACAGCCTCGAAGCCGGCGGCGGCGAAGGCCGCTTCGGGCGCATCTTCCGCTGCACGACGCTGATGGTGAACATGCTCGACCCGCGCCTCGGCCTGCGCGACGTCACCGCGCTCTCGCCGCATCACCATGACGATTTCGAGCAGGGCTCCCTCGTGATCGATGGCGGCTACATCCACGACATCCGCTGGCCGTGGACGCCGGACATGCGGATCTGGCGCGAGGACGAGCATGAATTGATGGCAGCGCCGTCGCTGACCGTGATCCCGCCGCCCTCGATCCACACCTCGCGCTCGGTCCTGCCCGGGCTGAACCAGATGATCGACATCTTCTCGCCGCCCCGCCTCGACTTCTCGCAGAAGCCCGGCTGGGTCATCAACGCCGCGGATTATCCGATGCCCGGCGAAACCGCTTGAGGGCTCCCGACATGACCGCCACCCAGACCACCGACGCCCGCAGCCGCCAGATCGCCGATCTCCTCATCGGCGCCGTCGACCTGCACTGCCATAGCGGCCCCGCCGCGATGCCGCGCATCCTCGACCATCACGAGGCGATGCTGGATGCCGCCGCGGCGAAGTTCCGCGCCGTCGTCTACAAGGACCATTTCTATCTCGGCACCGCCCATTCGATCCTGCTGGAGAAGCTGGTGCCGGATACCGGCGTCAGGCTGTTCTCCGGCATCGCGCTCAACAACGCCTCGGGCGGCTTCAACCCGCATGCGGTCGACCACGCCATCAAGCTCGGCGGCAGAATCGTCTGGATGCCGACGCTCTCGGCCAAGAACCATATCGACGTGCTCGCCTCCGGGGCGGTGAAGACCTTCCCGAAGACCGCGCAGAAGATGCTCGATCCGATCCCACTGACGCCGCTCGGTGCCGACGGCAAGCTCACCGACGACGTCAAGCTGATCCTCGACCTGATCGCGGCCGGCGACATCATCCTAGCCGGCGGGCATCTCTCGACGCCCGAGCTCTTCGCCGTGTTCGAGGAGGCGAAGGCACGCGGCGTCGGGAAGCTCTTGGTCAACCACCCGACCTACATGGTCAACAATTGCAGCGATGCGGAGATCCGCGACCTCGTCTCGCTCGGCGCGGTGATGGAGCACTCGATCTGCATGTTCGTCGAGGGCAAGTCGAAGAAGTTCGAGCCGCCGGAGCTGCGCCGGGTGATCGACGTCGCCGGCGTCGAGAACACCGTGCTCTGCTCGGATCTCGGCCTCACGGGCTCGCCGCGCCCGATCGACGGCTATCGCGAAATCGTCGGCCACCTGCTCGACCTGCAATTTACGGCGGCCGAGATCAAGCGGCTGACCGGCGAGCATGCGGCGGAGCTATTGGGGCTGGAGGCGGCCGCCTGATCGAACGCCAGAGACCGGTGCGACAGTTAGCTCGCGCCCCATTGAGGGCATTTGACCGTGAGGCGGCCGAGGCGAGCGTTCAGCGTAAGAGGTTCGGAGGCAAGGGCGGCTCTTCACTGAGCAGAGTGATCCTGACCCGCCGGTTTGGCGAGATGTAGGGATTGTCGGGGAAGACCGGCTCGGTATCGGCGCGCCCCACCACCGAAGCGAAGCGGTCGTTGGGGAACCCTGCACCTGACAGGATCTCGCGCACGGCGAGCGCGCGCCCGGTCGTAAGGCTCCAGGGATCGACGCCCGCCGCCGCGCCCGGGCGCACGGCGGCCGTATGGCCGGTGATCGCCAGGCGGTTGGGCAGGCGGCGCAGAGTGGGCGCGAGCGCCTCCAGCACGCGGCGGGTGCTCGGGTAGGGTTGGACCGAGCCCTCGGGGAACATGGAGCGGCCGTTCTCGTCCATCAGGGCGACATCCAGCCCCTCCTTGGTCGGCTCGATCACGATGTTGCGCGACAGATCGGCGATTTCGGGCATGCTCTGGAGCGTCTGCCGGAGGCTGGCGATCGCGCTGTGGCTGGCCTGCTGGGCGGCAGCCGTGCGGTCGATCTCGCGGTCGGCGGCTCCAGATTTGGTCTGGCGCGCCTTGTCTTCCTGCTTGGTGGTCCCCATCGCCACCTCGCGTGGCGTCAGCGGCTTGCTGCCTGATTTGTCGAGGGCGCTACCCCAGAGCATGCCGCCCGCGCCACTGGTGCTGGGGCTCACGGCCCCCGGCGCAAAATACTCCGCCAGCCCTTCCTTCTGCTCCTGCGTCGTCATGCTGATCAGCCACATCAGCAGAAAGAACGCCATCATGGCGGTCACGAAGTCGGCATAGGCGATCTTCCAGGCGCCGCCATGGTGAGCATGCGCGGCCTTCTTGACCTTCTTGACGATGATCTGCTGAGCGGGCTTGGTCATCTAAGTCCCTGCTGGAGATTGGGCCTGACCTAGGCGGCCAGTTTGGCGGTTGCCGCTTCCACTTCGCTGAAGGTCGGGCGGACGTCGCTCATCAGGGCCTTGCGGGCAAACTCGACCGCCATCACCGGCGGCTGGCCGCTGATATGGGCGAGGAGGCCGGCCTTGAGCGACAGGAAGTATTTGGCTTCCGCCTCGAAGGTGCTCTTGAGCGATGCCGCCATCGGCGCGAAGAAGCCGTAGGCGACGAAGACGCCGAAGAAGGTGCCGACGAGCGCGCCGCCAATCAGGTGTCCCAGCACCTCCGGCGGCTCCTTGATCGCCCCCATCGTCTTGATCACGCCGAGCACGGCGGCAACGATGCCGAGCGCCGGTGTTCCGTCGGCGATCGACTGCATGGCCGAAACGAGACGCTCCTGCTCCTGGTGGTGCGTCTCCAGTTCCTCGTCCATGAGAGCGTCGATCTCGTGGACGTTGTTGGCGCCCAGCGTTAACATGCGCATGTAGTCGCAGACGAACTCGACCGCATGATGGTTCGCAGCGAACGTCGGGAAGGCATTGAACAGCGTCGACTCGCTCGGATTTTCAATGTGCTGCTCGACCGCGAGCATGCCCTTCTGCTTCACGAGCTTGTACAGTGAATACTGCATCCCCAGCAGTTCGACATAGCATTCCTGCTTGTACTTGGAACCCTTCAGGATCGTGCCGAGCATGGACGGCACGGCCTTGAGCACCGGCGGGGGATTGCCGATGACGAAGGCACCGATCGCTGCACCGAGAATGATGACGAACTCGAACGGCTGCCAAAGGACCTCGAGATGGCCACCCATGGCCGCGTAACTGCCGAAGACGCAGACGAAGACAATGATTGCGCCGACGATCAGCCGCATGGTGTGTCACCCTCGCACCGCAGCGGCTACAGCCCGCGCGAAGCCACTACTCCTCTGAGGAAATGAACGATTGAGGTTAATGGCGAGTTAGGGGCAGGGCAGGCTCGGGGCGACAAATTGGCCCAGGGGAGGAAATCGGGGTGCACTGACCAGCCCGTAGCTCGCTTGGTGAGCAGGGACTCTTGCGAATGCCCGCTGAGAGCCGATAGCGGTCAGTCAGCAACGGTCGCCCGGTTATGTCTGCTTTCCGGCCGTGATCGAAGGTCGGCTGCATGGCCCAATCGCCACCTTGGCCACGTCACGCAGCTCGACGAGTCATAACCAAATGGAAAACAGGGGCTTGGCCTAGGCGAACCTCAGGCCAAGCTCCCGTTTCGTAACTCTCGGATCAATCCAGCGAGATCGCCGCAGCCTTCACGACATCCGCCCACTTCGCCACCTCCTGGGTCTGCGCAGCCTTCACGGCCCCCGCATCGCCGCTCAGCGAACGCACGCCGATCGTCGCGAGCTTCTCGCGCCCTTCCGCGCTCTCGACATAGGCCCGCGTGATCGCAGCGATGCGCGCGATGATCGGCTCGGGCAGTCCCTTCGGCCCGACCATCGCGAACCAGCCGGTCGCGTTGACGTCCGGCAGACCGGCCTCGACCAGGGTCGGCACATCAGGCAATTGCGGCGCGCGCTGGTCGCTGGTCACCGCGAGCGCGCGGATGGCGCCGCTTTTGACATGCGGGATATAGGCCGGGATGAAGTCGATGGCGACGTTGACCGTGCCGGCCAGCAGGTCGGTCGAGAGCGGGGCCGAGCCGCGGTAGGGCACATGCGTCATCTGGAAATCGGCCTTGCGCTGGATCAGCTCGCCGGTGACATGGCCCATCAGCCCGAAGCCGGGGCTGCCGAAGGTGAGCTTGCCCGGATTGGCCTTACCGTAGGCCACGAGCTCGGCGAAGGACTTGACCGGCAGCGAGGGATGCACCGCGACGATGCCCTGGACGTCGCCGAGCAATGCGACTGGAGCGAAATCGGCGAGCGGATCGAAGGTGAGCTTCTTGTAGAGCAGCTTGTTGGTGGCGAGCGGCCCCGAGGACGAGAACAGCAGCGTATAGCCGTCCGCCGCGGCCCGGACGACGCCGGTCGCGGCAATATTGCCGCCGGCACCCGTCTTGTTCTCGACGACGAAACCCTGGCCGAGCTCGCTGCGCAGCTTTTCCGCCAGAAGACGGGCGACGACATCGGTCGAGGCGCCGGCGGGGAACGGCACGACGATGGTGACCGGCCGGCTCGGCCAAATGTCGGCAAGAGCCCGCCCGCCGGCAGCCAGCGCGCTGGCGCCTGCAAGCGACGCCATGAAGCCACGGCGAGAGATCGGCCGCATCATTGAGGTTTCCTCCGGACAAGATCGCTTTGCAGCGGTTGTCCGGACACTAGGCACGGCTGGTGCGCGCCCCTTCGGAAAGCGCCGCTATTTCTCGCCTTGAAACGCAACGCCCATGGATTGCGAGAGCGCCTCCAGCTGGGCCTCGATATTCGAAGCCGCTTTCTTCAGCGGATGGATGATCCTGGCCTTGTCCTCGGGGTTGGACACCGCGGCGCGGAAGAAGGTGACGCCGAAGGTTGCAAGCACGCGCTCGCCGAGCTTGATCGGCACCGCGATCGTCGCGGAATTCTTCGGTTCGGCAGCTGGATCACGCTCGGTATAACCGCGCCAGCGCGCCTGCTCGATCATGCGCTCGACGTCCTCGTCGCTGAGACTGCTGTTCTCGGGCTCGGCCGAGCCACGCATCGCGGCGCGCAGCACCTCACGTTCCTCGTCGGGACAGAAGGCGAGATAGGCGCGCCCGAGCGCCCGGCCACCCAAGTTGAGACGGTAGCCGAGCGTCGCATGGAAGGGCGAGATCGGACTGTCGGGGATCGTCGAGAAGCGCACGACCACGGCATCGTAGTCGAGCAGGCAGACGGCGCAGGGCCATTTGATCTGGCGCGTCAGCGCCGTCGCCCAGGGCCGCGCCGCCTCGATCACCAGCGGCGCACCATGGAAGCCCGAACTCAGATGCGCCACCTGCGAGGTGACGAGATAGCCGCGCATGCGCTCGTCGCGCACGACATAGCCGGCCTCGATCAACGTCTCGAGCAGGCGCACGATCGTCGGCTTCGGCATGCCGGTGCGGCGATGCAATTCGCCCACGGTCGCGACGCTACAGCGGTTGACCTCGGTCAGCAGCCGCAGCGCCTTGAGAACGGACTGGACGGGCGCGAAGGAGAACACGCGGCGGATCCGGCTAAGCGAGCACGAACCGCTGTTCTAGATGAGAATTCTCGCGACGGGATAGTTATTCGCGCAGCCGGCCGGACTATTCCGGCATGGTCAGGACGACCTTGCCGACCTGGTCGCCGGCATCCATCAGCGCGTGCGCGTCGCGGACATCGCGCCAGTCGAAGCTCGCGCAGATATGGCTGCGGATCGCCCCACTCTCCAAGAGCGGCCAGACCTTCTCAACCAGCTTGGCCGCGATCCGCCCCTTATAGGCGGCATCGCGCGGCCGCAGAGTCGAGCCGGTCAGGGTCAGCCGGCGGCGGACGATATTGCGGACATTGACCTCGGCCATCTGGCCGAGATGGCTGGCGATCAGCACGACGCGGCCATCGGGCGCCAGCAATTGCAGCTGCTTTTCGGTATAGGGGCCGGCCTGCGCATCGAGGACGACATCGACCTTCTCCTTGCCGATCGCCGCCTCGATCTCCGCGACCCAGTCGGCGCGGTAATCGACGGCAAAATCGGCGCCGATCTCCAGGCAGACGGCGCGTTTCTCAGCGGACCCGGCGGTCGCAATCACGCGGGCGCCACGCAATTGCCTGGCGATCTGGATCGCCGCCATGCCGACGCCGCTGGTGCCGCCCTGGACTAGCAGGGTCTCGCCATCGGCGAGCCGGCCGAGCCAGACGACATTGTTCCAGGCGGTGAAGAACACCTCCGGCAGCGCCGCCGCCTCAGCGAAGGAGAAGCCCTCCGGCAGTGGCATGCATTGCAGGGCCGGCACGGCGCAGAACTCGGCATAGCCGCCGCCATTTGCGAGCGCGCAGACGGAATCGCCGACCTTCGGCCAGGCGACCTCGGCACCGACGGCCTCGACCACGCCGGAAACATCGAGCCCGGGCAGGTCGGTGGCGCCGGGCGGCGGCGGGTAGAGGCCACGCCGCTGCTGGATGTCGGGCCGGTTGACGCCGGCCGCGCGCACGCGGATCAGGACGTCGCCGGGGCCGAGCGTCGGCACGGGGCGGTCGCAGAAAGCCAGGACCTCGGGGCCGCCCGGCTTGGTGATCTCGATCGCTTGCATCAGTCGGTCTCGTTGTTCTGTGAGGGGCGGAGCGAGCGCATGATCTCCGGCAGGCGTTCGCGGGCCGACGACATCAGGCGCTCATAGATCGAGTTGCCGTTGGCATCGATCGCGACGATCACCGGCCCGAAACCGCTGAGCCGGAGCCGGTTCAGGCGGAACTGCATGATCAGGTCGCGCCAGGCGCAATCGGTCACCGCCTCGACGCCCTCGCTCAGCAGGGCCGAGGCGCCGCCGACGAAGGAGAAATAGACGCAGCCGACCTCGCGCATCGCGTCGACGCTGTCCTGCGAGAGCCCGCCCTTGCCGCCGGTCGCGGTCAGGCGCAGGCCCCGGATCAGCGTCGGCATCAGATGGTTGAAGCGGCTCGACGTCGTCGGATTGACGTAATGGACCGCCCCGGGTCGGCCGCCATCGTCCTCATAGCTCACACCCATATGGAAGAAGGTGCCGTTGCGCAGCGAAAGCGGCAGCTCGCCCCCAGCCTCGACCCCCGCGACCATGCGCTTCTGGGTGGGCATGCCGACCGTCGCGACGGCATCGCCGTCGAGCAGCACGACATCGCCGACCTTAAGCGCGCGGGCCGCTTCTGGCGTCAGCGGCAGGGTCAGGCGGATGGGAGACAGACTCGTCATTCGATCCGCTCCACCACGCCGGAATTGTAGATCCGTGCCCGCGTCCGCCGGTTGATCCAGCAATTGAACGAGACGGCGACCGGGGTGAAGCCATGGCCGGAGGCGTATTCGATGTGGACGCCGAAGGTCGTGGTCGCGCCGCCGACGCCCATCGGGCCGAAACCCATCTGGTTGACGGCGCGGGTCAGGCGCTCCTCCATCTCCGCGACCATCGGCTCGGAATTGCGTTCGCCGAACGGGCGCAAGGTCGCGTCCTTGGAGAGCTTGGCCGCATGGTCGAAGGTGCCCCCGATGCCGACGCCGATCACCACCGGCGGGCAATGCTGGCCGCCGGCGCGCAATACGATCTCAAGGATGCAGCGCTCGATCTCGTCGAGGCTCGGGCTGACCAGTATCTCGATCGCGGCCCAGCGTCCGCCGCCAAGCGCCTTGGGCGCGCAGGTGATGTCGAGATAATCGCCCTCGCCGACGAGGTCCCAGGAGACCAGCGGCATGTCCTTGCCGTGAAAGCTGCGTTCATTGGTCAGCGGGTTGGTGACGAAGCGCAGCAGCGGCGGCTGGATTGTGCGGGTGAGCTCGGCGAAGCCGTCGACGATCGCCTGGCGGATGTCGCCCTCCATGCGGGCGCCGGAGCCGATCTTGATCGAGTAGCTCGGCACCCCGGCATCGGAGCAGAGGAACTTGCCAGTCGTCTCGGCCCGCTCGGCGCTGTCGAGCATGAAGGCGAGCGTCTGGCGGGCCTGCGGCTCGGTTTCGCTCGCCAGCGCCTTGCGGAACTCGGCCTTGGAGGACTCAGGAATACGGCGCAGCGACCAATCATAGAGATTGGCGGTGACCTCCTTGACCAGCTCGTAGGTGATTGCCATGCGCCCCGCCCGTTCGAGGGCGTGAAACTAGTCGAATGACGGAACTCGGCTCGGCGCCCTGCGCAGCGTTTCGCGAAGTGAAATCGAGGCCGCGCCCCTCCCCGCCTCGAAGCTTCGCTTTATTGAGCAAGCGAGCGCAAATGCGCCGAAGGACAGGACGAGCGATCATGAGCCATGTCGACATCACCGGCTTCGACCTGACGATCGACGAGATCGTCCGTGTCTCTAGGGAGAAGGCGCCCATCGCCGTCACGCCGGAAGCGGTCGAGCGGATGAAAGCCGCCCGCACCATCATTGACGGCGCCGTGGCGCGCGGCGAGAAGGTCTATGGCGTCACCACCAGCGTTGGCGCCAAGACCGGCGTGCCGCTGGCGCCGGAGCGCGTCGGCGAATTCAACCGCCGCCTGCTGCTCACCCACAATGTCGCGCACGGCCCCCTCGCCTCGCCCGAGGCCGTCCGGGCGATGATGCTCGTCCTGCTCAACTCGATGGCGAGCGGGCGCCTCGGCGTGCGCCCGCTATTGGCCGAGCGGCTGACCGAGGCCCTCAACAGCGACAGCCGGGTCGAGGTTCACGTCTGGGGCTCGATGGGCCAGAGCGATATGGCGCCGATCACCGATCTCGCGCTGGCGCTCTACGGCGATCTCGAGCTGCAGGCTGGCGAAGCGCTGGCGCTGCTGAATTCCAGCGCGCTGGCGCTCGGCATCGCGGCGCTGGCCATGGCCGAGCTGCAGCGCAGCCTCGACCTCTGGAGCCTGATCGCCGCGCTCAGCATGGAGGGCTTCGCCGCCAACCCCTCGATCGTATCCGAGGCTGCCTTGCGCTCGCGCCCCTTCGCCGGGCTGGAGCGACATGGCCGCCGGATCCGCGGCTATCTCGATGGCAGCTACCTCTTCGCCAAGGGCGGACCGCGCCATCTGCAGGACCCGCTCAGCTTTCGCTCGCTGCCGCTGCTGCACGGCACGGCGGCGGACAGCCTGGATTTCGCCTGGCGCCAGATCGAGACGGAGTTCCGCTCCAGCCAGAATAACCCGATCGTCTCGCTAGAGGAGCGTTCGCTGGTCTCGGTCGCCAATTTCGACACGGTCTCGCTGTCGATGGCCCTAGACATCGCCCGCCTCGCCTTCGCACCGGTGGTCACGGCTTCGGCCGAGCGCGTCGCCAAGCAGGTCGATTCCGTCTGGTCGGGCCTGACGGTCGGGCTGATCGAGGAGGACGGCGTCGGCCTGCCCGGCTTCAACGGCCTCGCCCAATTCCACAAGGCGATCACCTCGGAGGCGCGGCTGGCGACGGCTCCCGTCGTGCAGGAACTCGCCAGCTCCAGCCATTCCAACGGCAATCTCGACCGCGCCGGCATGGCGACCTTCGCGGCGCGCAAGACGATGGAGGTCGCAGGCCTGTGCAAGTCGATCGCCGGGCTCGAGCTGATGGTTGCGGCCCAGGCCGTGGAGAGCCGCAAGGCGACGCCGCTCGGCGCGGTCACCGGCAAGCTCTTCGCTCTGCTGCGCGAGGCCGTCCCCTTCGCCGCGGCCGGCGATCGCGTCCCGCATCTCGATCCGCTGCTGCGGCATGTCGAGGCAAGGCGTAGCGAGATCGAAGCGCTGGTCGATGCGGAGGGCTAAGCGAACCTCAATCCGCCTCATCCGTCATTGCGAGCGCAGCGAAGCAATCCAGGGGGATGTGGAGCTCCGTGGCCCCTGGATTGCTTCGTCGCTCCGCTCCTCGCAATGACAGATGCGCGCTTCAATCAGGCCGAAATCTGATCGAGTCTTCACGCCCCCGCCGCGTAGCCGCCCCGGTCGAGTGCGTTGACCGCGCGAACCTCACCTGACGGCTCGCCGCTCGCGCCTACGCGGCGGAGCAGACGGACCCGTCGCGGCTCGCCTGGCGCGAGATGGAACCAGCTCCGCTCCGGCCGCCAGGCGTGATCGACGATCTCGACCGATTGCGCGAAGCGCTGGGTCGAGATCACCACGCTCCAGTCGTCGCCTTCGCGCTCCAGCTTTGCGGCAAGCCCGCACTGATGGCGTTCATGGCCGCGCCCGAGCGGAAAGTGGAAGGCTTCGGCCAGCACCGCGCCGCTCGCGGCATCGCGCAGCACGGCCGAGGTCACGTCGTGGCCGGGCGGGCCGAAGCGATAGGCATAGGCGATGTCGAAGAAGCGGCCGATCAGGTCGAAGGCCGAGAGCGTCACCGCCGCGCGCGGAGCGAGCGCGATCTCGCGCTTCGCCTTGATCACCGCGACCTCGCCTGCGCGCCAGCAGGTCAGCTCGACGGTGGCAGCCAGCGGCTCCGGACGCTCGTTCAGGGCATGCAGGCTGAGCCCGTTGACGCCCTCGTCGGTGAGCGTGAGCTGGACCGGACGGAAAGCACGGGCGAGCCCGTGCCAGGCCGATTTCGGCTCGCCGTCACTGGCGATGACGCCCCAGCCGGCGCCGAGCTGGAGGTCCTGCAGCAGCCAAACCAGCGCCCCTCGCGTCGGCGAGGCTGGCCGGCGCCATTCGGCGAAGGTCTCCTCCATCACCTCGGCGACAACTGCGCGTGATAGGGCGAAATAGCGCTCCGGGTCCTCGCGCCGCAGACGCGCCGGTTCGAGGCCGTAGAGCCGTTCGAGATAATGGTCGCGCACATCCTCGAAATCCCAGGAGGCGCCGGCATCGCGTGGCACGGCGCGCTTCCAGTCGGGATGATGGGTGATCGCCGGCGGCTTGCCGGAACGCAGCGAGACCTCTTCCGGCACATTGGCGAAGGCGAGGCTCTCGGCGGCGAAGCGGACATTGGCGCGGCGGGCATCGTCGAGACCGCGCATATAGGCGCCGACTCCGTAATAATGCGTCACGCCCTTGTCGGCGACGAAGGGCAGCGGCCCGCCCGAGGGCGAGTTCGGGACATAGGCGATGTCGGGCCTGAAAGTGGCGACCGCCTCCGGCAGGACCTCGTCGAAGATCGGGCCGGACCAGGCTTCCGGCGGCGCGCCTAGCATCGCCGATTGCTGGAAGACCTCGCTGCCGCCGCAGAGCACCGCGAGGCTGGGCGAGCCTTGTGTGCAATCCAGCAGTGCCTCGGCTTCCGCCTTGATGGCGGCGCGGAAGCCGGCATCGCCCTGCGGATAGTCGAAATTGGCCAGCATCATCTCTTGCCAGACCATGATGCCAAGCTCGTCGCAGAGCGCGAAGAAGGCGTCGTCCTCATAGGTCATCACGCCCGGCAGGCGGATCATGTTCATGCCGGCATCGCGCGCCAGCCGGAGCCAGGGCTCGTAAGACCCGCGGCCACCGGCCAGCGTGGTGACATTGGCATTGCTCCAGCAGGCGCCGCGGCAAAACACCGGTACGCCGTTGACGATCAGGCCGAAGCCCTCGCCATCGTCGCCGCGGTCAACCTCGAGCGAGCGGAAGCCGACGCGGCCGAGTTCGACCGTCTCGCCATCGAGCAGTAGGGTGAGATCGTGCAGCACCGGCTCGCCATGGGTATGCGGGAACCAGGGCGCGATGCCGGGGAGCGACAATGTTCCGGCTAATTGACCGTCACCATCTGCGTGCAAGGCCGTCTCGCCGCCGGCGCAGCGCATGACCGCCCTAAGCGGCAGCCGCGAGTTCGCGGCCAGCGTGACCGATAGCGCGACGGTGCCGGTCTGCCCATCATAGCGGGTGCGCAGATCGACGGATTCGATCTTCGGCGCATTCGCCTCGCTCTCGATCCGCAGCACGGGACGATACGGTCCGATCGGCAGGCCGGGCGGGCACCAGCCCGGCATCGAGCCGAGCGCGCTGGTGCGGAACCAGCGCAGGCCGTTGGGCTGGATCATCGCCGGCCGCCAGCGGGAGCGGCGGGGCGCGGCGGCAAGCTTCGGTGCCAGCGCACGGAAGCACAGCGCGATCTCGGTTCCGGCCGGACAATCGACAGCGAGGTCGACGGGGACGAACATCGAAGCGCTGTCGGCCTGCTTGACGCCACCGACCCAGATTTCCGTGACGGTCGCCAGCCCCTCGAAACGCAAGCGTCCATTCAGGGCTTCCGTCAGCCGTGTCCGATACCAGTGATCCTGCTGGCCGATCGCATTGGCGCTGGCATCATCGAGCCGACCGAGCGCGCGCAACGTGCCGGCGACCGTGCCGGGCACCGCGGCTTCCTGCCAGTCGCCGCCCTCAGACAGATCGGCGGGCGTCGCGGCGGCATTGGCAGCCGTCGCGAGCCAGGACCAGCCCGCGAGCGGCTCTACCCGTTCTCCGCTACGCGCGACGATGCGGGCCATGGCTCAGCCGGGGAAGCGCTGCCTAAGCGCCTCGCTGACCTGATCGTGCTCGCTGATGAGTCCCGCAAGCGTCGCGTCGAAGCGGTCGAAGCGCTTCTGCTTCATCGCCCTGGCAAGATGGAACTGCGCCACCTTGGCACCCTCGGCGATTCGCAGGGAGCCATCGCGGGCAGCATCCAGTCCATCCACGCTCTGGCCAAGCCAGGAGAGATGGCTGGCGAGCAGTTCGAAATTGGCGCCGAGCTGGCGCAGCGTGTTGAAGGCGTAGTGATGGAAGGCCGCACCCGGCCGCTCGGCCAGCGCTTCGGCCTGCGTGGTCGCAACGACGCGGAAGGCCGCGACGGGATTGTCGCTCGGCCGGCGCGCGACATGGCGGGCGAGCAGTTTCAGCGCCGTCGCGCGCAAGGCCGCCTCATCCGGCCGCCGCTGCGGCAGGCGCACCATCTCGGCATAGGGGAAGAGCGTGTCCTCGCGCATCTGCCCCGGCAGCAGCCGGAACAGGCCGTCGAAATCCTCGCCTTCGGCCCGGTGCAGGCCGTCATTATGGAAATAGTCGAGCTCGCGAGCGGCGCGGTCGAGCCGGTTCACCGCGATCGTCGTCTTGCCGTGGCTGTCGCGATAGGAGACGCCGCGGGTATCGGGCATGTAGAAGGAATCGAGTTCGAGCAGGACGAGGCGGCCGAGGCCGATCTGCTGCTCGATATGGCCGATCAGCTCGTCATAGAGCGCAAGCTCGGTCACCTTGAGGCCGTAGAGCGCTTCGAGATCGTCGAGCGGCGGCTTGAAGAAGGTGAACTGGTCGCCCTCGAAATCCTGGGTGATCGTGAAGCCGAAGGCAGCCGCCGGCTCCAGCCCAAGCGCATGCAGGATCTCGATCCAGAGATCGGCATAGCAATTGGTCTGCGGCCAATGCCGCTCGCCGGCATGCATGGCATGCCTGTCATAGGCGAGCGGATCGACCGGCAGGAGCCGGCCCGCCATGGCGGCGGGCGCGGCGATCTTTTGCTGGGCCGTCATCGTGCTCACGGCCAGAGCACGTTGCGGACCGCGGCCGGCCAGCGCTCGACGTCGTAGCCGTGGTGCTTGAACAGAGCGAGCGCGACCCGCTCCATGCCGAAGCCGACGCAGGCGGTGTGCGCAGTCTCGCCGGCAGCGGTCTGGATGCCCCAGGTCGTGCCGAAATGGTCCTGATGGTAGTTGAAGGAGAGGCAGGCGGTCGGCTTCTCCTCGCTCTCGATCGGGATCAGCAGCTCGAACTTCAGGCGCTGGTCGCGCTGGTTGTTGGCAAGCATGCGCCCGGCGCGGCCGAAGAACGGATCGTTGGCGACGTCGAGATTCAAGGGCACACCGAGCGAGGCCATCATCTCCTGGCCGCGCTCCAGCCAGGTCGCACGGAATTCGGTGACCTGCTCGGGCGTGCCGAAGCGGACATATTCGCGCATCCGGAAGAGCTGCATCCGGGCCGGGTCCTTCGAGGGCTCGTGCCGGAAGCAATAGGACTGGAGATCAAACAGCGCGCCTTCCGCCTTCAGCGCGCCACGCTTGGCGACAACCGGATAGAGCGGGTAGCAGGCGGCCGGGGTCAGCACGACCTCGGTCGAGATCTGCCCGTCGGTCCAGTCGACGCCGTCAGCCAAATTGTGCAGCAACTGGGCATGGGCACGCTCGTCGCCGGCAAAGGAATGCACGGTGCCGGCGAGTTGCGGGAAGCTCTTGAGATAGCCGCTCTTCTCGAAATGCTTGCGGCTCATCGCCGGCGGGAAGCGTACGACCTCGGCGCCGTCCTTCCCGCCATGGCGGGTGATCAGGTCGTCGAAGCGGGCGATGACCTCCTCGAACAAGCCGCTGCGGCCATACAGGCCGTCGACGCCGGTGTCGATCAGCAGGCCGCTATCGATCAGTTCCGCAAGGAAGCCCTGCGGCTGGGGGCAGTTCTGGCACATGCGATCACCTGGAAAGGCTGGGGTCGTGCTTGTAGACCGCCAGCAGGTTGGAGGTGTTGCCGAGGATTCGGTCGTTGTTGATCATGATCGGCGCCGAGAGCGCATCGCGCATCAAACGGGCCAGGCTCGCCGGGCTGTCATTGCGATAGCCCTGGATGCCGCAGATCAGGAAGGCCTGCATCACGATCTCGCCGACGCTCTGCGAGGCCACGACCTTGATGCTGTTCATCGCGACGACGAAACCCATCGAGGAGAGCTCGTCGGCATCGCCGCGGGCGCGCTCATAGCGATCGAGGCCGGCGACGATCAACGCCTTGAACTGCTGCAGCCGGGCGAGCAGTTCGGCCAGGCGCAGGGCGCTCGGCGGGGTCGAGCCCGGGCGCTTGCGCGCCTCGCTGCGCACGAAGCCTTCGGCGCGGGCGACGGCCTCGGCCGCGATGCCGTACCAGACCGAGGCCCAGAGCAGATGCGCGTTGGGCAGCATCGACTGCGCCGCGATCTCGGCGAAGGGCACCGGGATGATCTGCGCGGCCGGAGCGCGCCCCGAGAAGGTGAAATTGTCGGAGCAGGTGCCGCGCATGCCCATCGTGTCCCAGGCGGCGCTGCGCTCCAGCGTGTACTGGTCCTTGGTCAGGACGGACATGACCTGGTCGGAAGGCGGCGCCTCGGGCGTGCGCCTGGAGGTGATCAGGATGGCGTCGGCCTGCGCCCCGTAGGAGATCAGGCAGCCTTCCTTGTCGAGGGTGAAATCGTCGCCCTCGCGCACCACGCCGCAGATCGACGAGCGCAAATCACCGCCGACGCCGCCGCCTTCGGTGGTGGCCGAGGCGAGCAGCAGCTGCTCGCGGGCGATGCGCGCCATGAAGGAGGCATGCCAGGGATCGTCATTGCAATGCACGACCAGGCTCGACGCCTTGATCTGGTGCATTGCGTAGATCATGCCGGTCGATGCGCAAGCCTGGGCCAGCACCGAGCAGATCTCGGCGATGGTCGCGTGGCTGGCCTCCTCGCCGCCATGGGCCGCCGGGATCATGATCCCCAGCAGGCGCTCGCGCTTCAGGGCCTCGAAGGCCTCGTGCGGGAAGCGCGACCTGGCGTCGACATCGCCGGCGTGCTCGGCCGCGACTTTCGCGATCTTGCGCGCCTTGGCGATCATCGCCTTCTGCGCCTCGGCGCTGGCGCCCGATGTCTCGGCGGTCAGCTGATAGCCGGCATCGGCCAGGCGGGCGAGCGTCGTCATCAGACGTGCTCGCTCTGGATGGTGCGGATCGCGTTCTCGATCGCGGCGATCGAGGCGAAGTTGCGCCGGTTCATCATGTTGTCGGGGAACTCGACCTCGAAAGCCTCTTCGAGCGCCATCATCAGCTCGACGGTGCCGAAGGAGGTGAGGCCGGCATTGTAGAGATCGGCCTCGTCGGCGAGGGTTGCGACATCGACCGGCAGCTTGCCGGTGGTCTTGAGGATTTCGCGGATCCTGGTCTTCATCTTTCGGTCCTGCCCTGTCTGATGCCATCGCTGCTGCGGTGCAGCCCCGTTTTGGCTCCGCCCTCGACGCGCAGCGGCATACGCTGGCGCAGGGCGCTCGCGATCGCCGTCCGTGACGCTTGGGTCGGTTGGTTTGACGCCGTGTTGTTCGTTGCGTCAGGCCTAACGCATAAAATTTAAAGTTACCTTGCGCCGGCCATAGAATGACTGGCGTAAGCGCTTCGAGCCTTGGTGTCTGGAGGTGTGGTAAACGGCTGATTGCAGCGAATACTCGATTTCTAGAGAAATCACCCAGCTGTGGCGGTTGAATAATTGGGGGCCACGCTGCGCTCGGCCACCGGCGCAGGCTCAGCTCCGGCATCGCCATCACTCGATCCGCTCATGAACCAGAGCAGGGCCGCCGTCTTGATCGAGTAGACGGAGTCGCTGACGATCATCAGCAGGCAGATATAGGTCGCGACGCAGACCTTGAAGCGCCAGGCTCGCGGCGACTTCTCCGGCGCGAAGATGAACAGGCTCCAGAAACCGATGACGCCGAAGAGCCCGATCTGGTTCAGCGAATAGGCATAGCCGGAATCCGACAGGAAGGGCTTGTCCGGCGACAGGCCGAAGACTGCGGCCGGCGAGAGCGAGGTGATCAGCCGCGACGTCCAGAGCATGCGGCCGGCGAAATTGTTCTGCCAGTTCACCTCGGCGCTGACGAAGCCGTAGATGGCGAAGCCGATCAGCATGACGAAGGGGGCGGCCAGCCAGACGAAGCGCGGCGTGATCGGCGCGACCAGCCAGGCGACCGTCGCGACGATGCAGACATTGGCGCCGAAGCGGGAGTCGCTGAGCACGATCGCGGTCATGCCGGCGGCCATGGTCAGCCAGCGCTTGGCCATCTGCGGGCGATTCAACGCCCAGATATAGAGGATCGCGCCGAAATTGCCGGTCGAGATCGGCTCGAGGAAGACCGAGGAGGCACGGTGCGGCCCGAGGAAAGGCAGCAAGGTGCGCGAATCCGGACGCAGGCCGCTGGCGAAGAGCGCGCCGGTCTGGCTGCTGACGTCGCTCGGCGCCACCGTGCCGCGCGCGACATAGTATTTGATGATGTTGAAATAGGTGACGTAGAGGTCCAGCGCGAAGAACTCGAACAGGCCGAAGACGACAACGATGATCCCGCTGATCAGGGCGGCGCGATCGGCCAGGCGCGGGTCGTTGCAGCTCTTGCCGAGCAGATAGAAGGCGACCGGGATCAGGAAGTCGCGCACCGCCTTGGGATCGAGCAGCGGGCGCATCGCCATCAGCATGGCGGCGTAGGAGATGAAGACCGCCAGCAGCAGATAGGGCGCGGCGTTGCGGCCGAGGCCGAGATAGAGCGCGGCCGCGACCAGCACGACCTCGCAGCCCATCACCATGGTGTCGTTGATGCCCATGACGTTGGTGTTGATGAAGCACAACGCCATGTTGAAGGTGAGCGCGCCGATCAGCAGCACGAGCGGCAGGACCGGCATCGGACGGGCCGGATCGAGGCCATCGGCCATCGCCGCCGGCCTGGTCACGCCGCGGCCTGCGCCGGACGGCGTAGCCAGCGCGACGCCAGGCCGCGCGCGCCTGCGCCGGTCGTCTCGGGGACGACGAGCGCGACGATGTGCTCGCCGGCCGGATCGATCGCCGCAGCCTGGTCGACCAGGCTGCGCGGCGTCTCGCCCGCGAGGGACGAGGCGAGGACGATCGCATCCGGACGGGCGCCGGCCTTGCCGTCCGAAGACGGGGTTTGCCGCATGATGATGAAATTGCGCCGCCGCCCCGGCCGGGCCGTGGTCGAGGCGGCCGGCTCAATCCGGCGGATGTTCATGTCGCGGCCCGAGCCGTCCTGGCAGAGCAGCACGCTCTCGCCATGCGCCGCCAGGCTGTTGGCGAGATGCTCGGCGAGCGCCGCCAGCGTCGCGTCGTCGACCGAGCCGGCGATCATCACCGAGGCCGGCAGATGCGAGCCCAGCGTCCGCTGTAGCAGGCGCGTCACCGGCGCGAGCGCCTCCTCGCGGCGAGCGGTGTCGCCCGGCAGCGACACCACGGTGCCGACACCGATCGCCTGGCCGGCGGCTTCGGGCGTCAACGGCGCCAGCGGCTTCAACCGCTCGGGCAGGATCCGCGACGACGGCAGCCATTCCAGGAGATAGGCGAGGCCGAGGCCGGCGCAGGCGCCGAAGAGCAGGGCCGCGGCGAGGACAAGCGGGGCCGGCGGCTTGGTCGGCTGTGCCGGCGCAACCGCTTCCGAGAGCATGCGCGAATTATTGGTCTCGATCCGCTTCTGCTGCTCCAGTTCCTTGGCCCGCTGCAGCGAGGCGCTGTAGACCGTGCGCACTGCCTCGGCTTCGCTCTCGAGCTGGCGCAGCTTGATCTGCGCGGCGCCGCTGACCTCCTGCGACTTGGTCAGCTCCGTCGCCCGCTTCCTGAGATTGCCGAGGTTGGCCTCGGTCTGGCGATAGCTTTCCTGCACCGTCGAACGCAGCCGGGCGAGTTCTCCGGACAGCAGCCTGCGCGTTTCGGCGAGCTCGGCCCGGATCTCGATCAGGCGCGGATGCTGCGGCGCAAGGGTCTGGGCAAGGCTCGCCGCTTCGCGCGCGCTCTGTGCGTATTGCCCCCTGAGCGAGGTCACCACCGAGGAGGTGAGCGCCTCCGGCAGCGTGTCGGACAGGGGATCGCGGCTCTGATAGCGGGCGAGCTGGTCGCGCCTGGCCTGCTGGCGCGCAAGCTCGGCCTCCGCCTGGCTGATCTGGCCGTAGAGATCGCGCAATTGCTGCGAGATGATCAGACCGCCCTCGCCGGTGCTGACCAGGCTGTGCTGGCTGCGGAAGTTCTGGACCGCGCGCTCGGCTTCGTCGAGCTGCGTGCGCAGGCCGGCGATCTGACCGATCAGCGAGGTGTTGGCACGCTCGACCACGGCACGGCGCCCGTCATTGCCCTGGCGGAAATAGACCTGCGCCAGGCCATTGGCGATGTCGGCGGCCTTTTGCGCCTGCGGATGCGAGACGGTGATACGGAAGACGAGCGAGTTGTCGACGCGCTGGATCACGATCGCGCGCTTGAGCGCATCGACCGCCTGGGCCAGGCGCTGCTCCGGCGTCGGCTGCACCAGGCGGCCGAGCAGGCGAGAGACCAGCCCCGGCGGCCGGACGAAAGCGGGATCGTTCTCGAGGTCGAGTTCGTCGATGACCTGCCGCAGCACGCCGGTGGAGGTCATCACCAGGGCCTGGCTGTCGACATTGGCGAAATCGATCGAGGCGGAGGTGTCGGTGCGCACGATGTCCTTGCCGACGACCTGCAGCGCCTGCGGATCGACCAGCAGCTCGGCGGTGGCGCGGTAGACCGGGACCTGCACCGCGAGATAAGCGAGTGCAAACAGCAGGCAGACGGCAGCGCTGGCGATCACCAGCCGACGGCGGCGGCGCAACAGCTTGAGCAGTTCGGACAGGCTGAAAGCAGCGGAGGCGCGGCCTTCCGCCGACGCGCCATCACGTCCTCCCGCCTCCAACGCAGCCGACACCCACAAGCCTCCTCGATCCCGCCCGGCCCGGCGCATCCGCGGCCGGACGCGCCGACGGTCTCGGCTGGAATTCCACCGCGCATCCTGACGATCCGTGGTTAACATTCCGGTAACGGAATCATTACGATTCCGATCAAGTATTCGAGCTTTCCCCTCCCGGAAAATTAACTAAGCAACCAAAGCAGTTCGAAAGAACATTCCGTTCCGGGACCGCAGGTGATAGTTCAATATTTATGAAAATCCACTTGAACGGCGCACTGTCTCGCCAGCTTGCACGCGGCTTGTGCGATCCCGTTCACGCCTCGTTTACAACAGGAAGAAATCCCGCGGTCACGCCAACCTTTGCTTAGCTCGCGCCGGCTATTCCTGCCCTTGGGAAAGGCCGGCCGGCAAAGGCGCCGTGACGAGGACGAGTCCAGACAGCATGCGTATCCTGATGGCCTGTGCAGCGTTCCCGCCCTTCATCGACGGCGGCGGGCCGATCTCGGCGATGATCGTCGCCAAGCTGCTGCTCGCGGCCGGCCATGACCTGACCGTCGTCAACGTCTCCGGCGAGGACAAGCACGAGACCTATGACGGCGTGCCGGTGCACCGCCTGCGCTCGCTCAACATCGACTGGAACTACCGCCTGCCGCGTCCGGGCTGGAAGAAGGCGATCTGGCATGCGCTGGAAAACTTCAATCCGCGCGCCTTCATCGTCATGCGCCGCGAGATCAGGCGCCTGCGGCCGGACATCGTGCTGACGGACTCGATCGAGAACATCAATGTCGCAACCTGGGCGGCGGCGAAGAGCTGCGGCGTACCGGTCGCCCATATCCTGCGCAGCACCTTCCTGCTCTGCTGGAAGGGCAGCATGTGGAAGGGCAACGACAATTGTGGGCGCGCCTGCAGCTCCTGCCAGGTGACCTCCTATGGCAAGAAGCTGAACTCGCGCTTCGTCGACGCGGTGATCGGCGAGACCGACTTCATCATCGGCCGCCACACCGAGCACGGCTATTTCCCCAACGCGACGACGCACGCCATTCCCGGCGCGATCGCGCCTGTGCCCGGCGCCCTGCCCCGCACGGCGCCGCCGGCCGAGCGCCCGCTGCGCATCGGCTTCATCGGCGTCCACGATCCCATCAAGGGGCTGGACACGCTGGCCGCGGCGGCGCAGCGGCTCGCAGGCCAGTCTGTCGAGTTCCTGATCGCCGGCACCGGCCAGAGCGACTATGCCAAGGCGCTGCCCGAGCGCTTCCCGGCGCAGAACACCCGCTTCCTCGGCTGGACCAAGCCGGACGCGTTCCTGCCTGACATCGACGTCCTCGCCGTCCCCTCGCTGTTCCGCGAGCCGTTCGGGCGGGTTGTGATCGAGGCCTTCGCCCATGGCGTTCCGGTGATCGGCGCCAGGTCCGGCGGTATTCCCGAGACGATCCAGCCGGGCGTCAACGGCGCCCTGTTCGCGCCGGGCGACGATGCCGCGCTGGCCGAGCAGATCATCGCCTACGCGAGGGATCGGGCGCTCGTCGCCACGCAATCGGCCAGTGCGCTCGCCGCCGCCGCCCGCTACAGCCCGGACCGGATCGCCGCCGCCTATGGCGCCGTCTTCGACGGCCTCGCCGGCAAGCCGGCCGGGACCGCCCTCCTGCAGCCGCGGGAGGCGCAGCCGTGAGGGAACTGCTCGATCTCGCCTGGAACGGCGCCGGCCGCTTCCTGCCGGCCTTCTCGTCGCGCTTCAGCAGCACGCTGCTCAGCTTCCTGGTGCTGCTGGCCGCGAGCCATTTCCTGCCGACCTCGGAATACGGGCTCTATGTCTTCCTGTTCTCGATCGGCAGCGCGCTCGGGCTGATCGCCGTGCTCGGCCAACAGATCCTGGTGGTGAAGCATTACCGCCGGGCCGAAGCGAGCGGCCATCCGCTCAACCAGGCGCTGCTGGGCGTCAACGCGCGCTGGCTCGCGCTCGGCTGCTTCGTGCTGCTGGCGGCGGCGCTGCCGCTCTGGCTCTTCGCCGAGCGGCTGCCGCCGACCTATCACTATCTCTGGCTTGCCTTCGTCTTCGCGGCGATCTTCGCGCTCAGCGAATACCTCCAGAACTATTTCCGCATCCATGGCCGGATCAACATGTCGCTGGTGCCGCGCGAGATCGTCTGGCGCGGCAGCTCGATCCTGCTGATCGCCGGCGCCGGGCTCGCCGGCCTCCTGGGCGGGGGCGCGGGCGCGATGGCGATCGTCACCGGCCTGCTGGCCGCGACGACGCTCTACCAGAGCGTTTGCTTCCTCCAGGACGAAGGGGTGAGCTGGCTCAGGGCACGCGACCAGGTACCGCCGGAAACTCATGGCGAATGGCGCCGCGAAAGCGGCTATTTCATCGCCAACAACGTGCTGAACTCGGCCTCTGCCTATCTTGAGACCATCCTGATCGGCGCGCTGCTCGGCCTCAACGAAGCCGGCTTCTATTTCGTCGCGCTGCGCATTTCGATGCTGCTCCTGCTGCCGCTGGCGGCGATCGACACGGTCGGCATCCCGATGATCGCCGCCCGCTTCCAGAAATCCGACACGGCCGGCGCGCAACTGCTGATCGGGCGGCTCTCCTTCGCCAGCTTCTGCATCTCTTTGCTCGGCGCGCTCGCGCTCGCTGTCGTCGCGCCTTTCATTCTGCATCTGTTCAATCCGGAGTTCGTCCAGCACGAGAACGTGCTGGTCGCGCTCTGCGTGATGTCAGTCTCGCTCGCCTTCTTCGGCCCCGGCTCCTGGCTGCTGATGATCGGCGGCGGCGAGCGCTTTTTCCTGATCGCGCGGGCGATCATGTTCGTCCTCTATCTCGGCCTGCTCTACGCGCTGGCGCGGGTCGGCGGGCTGATGGGTATCGCCATCGCCGGGCTAATCTTCAGCACCGCCTCCAGCCTCGCCGCCTGGTACTGGATCAAGCAGAAATGGCGGATCGACAACATGGCGACCGCCTTCTTCCGGCCCTTCCTGTTCGGCGGCGCGCCTGAAGATAAGCCAGACCCGCTGCCGCCCGGCCGCGCCAGCGAAGGAGCCGGCCGATGACGGTAGCCGCAGCCTATCGTATCGACCCGGCCGGCGAGACGAGCATGGCTCCCTCGCCCTTCGGCACGCCGGTGACCTTAGGCCGCAGCATGGGCATGCTCCATGCCGGCCACGCCCCGGTCGCTGTGCTGATGCTCGGCGCCATCGGCTATGAGGAGCTCTGCCTGCGCGCGACCTGGCGCAGCCTGGCGCAGGCAATCTCGGACAAGGGCATTGCCTGCCTGCGCTTCGACTATCCCGGCCAGGGCGACGCCCATGAGGCTGCCGATGTGCAAGGGCTGGACGACTGGTTCGAGACGATCCGCGCCGCCGCCGAGCTGCTGCGGCGCGCCAGCGGCTGCGAGCGCCTCGTCCTGCTCGGCCAGGGGCTCGGCGGGACGCTGGCGCTCAAGCTCGCCGAAGAACTCGCTCCGATCGCCGCCAGCGTGCTGATGGCCCCGGTCGGCAACGGCAAGCGCTATCTGCGCGAGCTCTCGGCCTGGACGCGCATCGTCTCCGATCGCATCGGCATCGGCACCGACCCGGACGACGATACGCGCTGCGCCGTGGCGGGCCTGCGCATCGCGCCCGGCCGCCTGCCGGCGATCGCGACGCTCGGCACAAGCGCGCTCCAACAGGCGCCATCCGAGCAGGTGCTGCTATTGTCGCGGCCAGGCCATGGTGGCGATGCGGCCCTGGCGGAGGCGCTCACCGGCCTCGGCGCCGCGGTGAGGCAGCGCGACTATGACGGCTACGAGACGCTAACCACCGACCCGACCGCGGCTCGTCCGCCCAAGGCGACGATCACGGGGATCGTCGACTGGATCGCCGAGCAGGCGGCGCCTGCCGCCGCCGGCTCCGCGGTGACCGGGACGGCCCAATTGCCTGGCCCGGCCGAGGGCCTGCTCGGCGACGGTTTCGTCGAGCGGCCGATCCGCTTCGGCCCGGATGGCCGGCTCTTCGGCGTGCTTTGCGAGCCGCTCGGGCCGGCGGCACGCGAGCCCATCATCTTCGTCAATGCCGGGCGCGACTACCATATCGGCTGGGCCCGGGTCAGCGTCATCCAGGCGCGCGCCTTCGCCCGGCGCGGCGTCGCTTCATTGCGCTTCGACGCCAGCAGCGTCGGCGACAGCGGGATCGCTGCCGATGGCCCGGAGGAAATCCTCTATTCGCAGGCGCAGATCGACGATGTCCGCCTCGCCATCGACGCCATGCATGCGCGCGGCTTCGATGCGCCCGTCCTGATCGGGCGCTGCAGCGGCGCCTATGCCGCCTTCCACGCCGCCGTCGTCGACGCGCGCATCCGCCGCCTCGTCATCGTCAACAATGAACGCTTCGTCTGGGACCCCGACGAGAGCGTCGAGGATGCGATCCGCTATGCCCATCGCAGCGCCGGTGATCTCGGCGCGACGCTCGCCCGCAAGGACGGGCTGCGCCGCCTGCTCACCGGCAAGCTCCGCGTCGGACCGGCGGGGCGCTATCTGATCTGGCGCTATCGCAAGCGGCTCTCGGTCAAGCTCGCGCCCGTTCTCGGGCGCCTGACCAAGCATGGCCGGCTCCATCATCAGTGCCATCGTCATTTCGCCACGCTCGCGGCGCGAAATGTCCAACTCTCGCTGCTCTATGCCGATGGCGATGTCGGCCTGGCTGAGCTCGAGACCTATTTCGGCGAGGCCGGCAAGGGCCTTTCCGCCTATCCGAATGCCTCGCTGACCATGCTCGCCGACGCCGACCACAATTTTACGCATCTTGCAGCCGGGCGCCGGCTGCTGGATGCGCTCATGCGGATCGTCGCGCCGTGAAGCGGGCCATATTCGCCTTGGCCCTGCTCGCCGCCACGCCGGCACAGGCGGAGACCTGCCTGCGCGGCGTCAACCTGTCGGGCGCCGAATTCGGCGACACGCCCGGCAAGGTCGACACCGACTACACCTATCCGAGCGAAGCCGCGATCCAGCGGCTCGGCAAGCTCGGCGCCAGCGCCATCCGCCTGCCCTTCCGCTGGGAGCGCATCCAGCCTGATCTCAACGGCGGGCTCGACATCATGGAGCTGGCCTATCTCGACCAGACCGTCAGGCGGATCAACGAGGCCGGGCTGATCGCGATCATCGACCTGCATAATTACGGCTATTACGCCAAGAAGCAGCTCGGCTCGAAGGAGCTTCAGGCCGAGGCGCTGGCCGATGTCTGGCGCAGGCTCGCAGAGCACTATCGCGACCGGCCGAGACTCGTTTTCTCGCTGATGAACGAGCCATACGACATCACCAGCGCGAACTGGGCGAAGATCCAGAACATCGCCATCGCCGCGATCCGCAAGGCCGGCGCGAAACAGCTCCTGCTGGTCACGGGCACCGCCTTCGGCGGCGCCCATAGCTGGACCTCCGATCTCCCGGTCGGCAACAATGGCCGCGATCTTCTTGGCGTCCTCGATCCGCTCGACCGCTATGCCTACGACTTCCACCAATATCTCGACGCCGACTATTCCGGCCGCGCCCCGGAATGCTCGGCCGCGGCCGGCGCACTGAAGGCGATCGACGACGTCACCGCCTGGCTCAAGGCCAATGGCCGTCGCGGCTTCCTCGGCGAGTTTGCCGCGTCCAACAAGCCGGAATGCCTGACCGCGCTCCGGCAGATGGTGGCGAAGGTCGACGCCAGCCCGCAGCAATGGCTCGGCTGGACCGCCTGGGGGGCCGGGCCCTGGTGGCCGGCGGACTATGTCTTCAATCTCGAACCGACCAAGACCGGCGAGCGCCCGCAGATGAAGGTGCTGATCGAACGCTTGAAGGTGAAGCGGCCAAGCGCCATCTGCGGCCGGGAGGCCAGATCGTGACCGCCCCATTCTCCCATCGTTCGGCGCCCGCAGTGCCAGTAGGCACGCGCATCGTCCATGTCGTGCGCCAGTTCCTGCCCAATCGCGGCGGGCTGGAAGACGTCGTCGCCAATCTCTGCCGGGCGCAGCTGGCGCTCGGCCTCAAGCCTTCCGTGGTGACGCTCGACCGGCTGTTTTCGCGGCCGGAACTCGTCCTGCCGGCGAGCGAGGTGATCGACGGCATCCCCGTCACCCGCATTCCCTTCCGCGGCTCGACGCGCTATCCGCTCGCACCTCAGGTCTTCTCGCATCTGCGCGATGCCGATCTCGTCCATGTCCACGCGATCGACTTCTTCTTCGATGCGCTCGCTCTGGGTTGGCTGCTGCATCGCAAGCCGCTCGTCGCCACCACCCATGGCGGCTTCTTCCACACTAGCGACTTCGCCGGCCTGAAGACGCTCTGGTTCAACGGCCCGACCCGGCTCTCGGCACAGGTCTATCGCGGTATCGCCGGCTGCAGCACGAACGATGCCCGCATGTTCGAGCGGCTCGCGCCCGGCAAGGTCCGGGTGATCGAGAACGGCGTCGACCTCGACAAGTTCGCCGGCGCCTCCAGTCCCGACCCGCAGCGGCGCCTGGTCAGCATCGGCCGCTTCTCCAAGAACAAGCGGCCGGACCGGCTGATCGCGACGATGGCGGCCCTGGCGCGGCGCGATCCATCCTGGCAGCTCGACATGCTCGGCGTCGCCTCGGACTGGACGGAAGGAGCGCTGCACAAGGCGATCGCAGACGCCGGCATGGAGCAGAACGTCACCATTCATCTCGGCCTCGACGATGCCGCGGCAAGGCAGGTGATGAGCCGCGCCTCGCTCTTCGTCTCCGCCTCGGAGTTCGAGGGTTTCGGCCTTGCTCTGGTCGAGGCGATGAGCGCCGGCCTCGTGCCGGTCGTCCAGCCCAATGCGGCCTTCGCTGGCCTCGCCAGCAAGTTCCCTGTCGTCCGCACCGTCGATTTCGCCGATCCGGACGAGGCTGCCTCTGCCGTCGAGCAGGCTTATGCCGATCTCGTCCGTTACCCCGGCAATACGCGCCCGCGCCTCTTCGACCTCGCATCCTACTCCTGGCACGAGGTCACGCGCCGCTATCTCGAGTTCTACGCCGCGGCGCTCTGATCAAGCACAATCGCTCCCCGACAGCGCAAGGCCCCTTGCGCGCTGCCGGTTTCTGCCTTTGTAATAGTGGATACACTCATACAGAGTGGCTGATCGCGTGTCGGCGGGAGCAGGGGAAACGGGATGAGCTTTGCCGCTAAAGGCATGGCCGCGACGGCGCAGGACGAGGCCTATCGCGCCATCCTGCAGGACATCCGCAGCGGGCGCTATCAGCCGGGCGAGCGCCTGATCCCGGAGACGATCGCGCGCGAGCTCGCCATGAGCCGCATGCCGGTGCGCGAGGCCTTCCAGCGCCTCGCCAATGAAGGCCTCGTCCTGATCCGTCCCAATCGCGGCTGTGTCGTCTCCGGCCTGACCATCGAAGAGATCTACGAGCTCTTCGAGATCCGCTCCGTGCTGGAGGGCTTGGCCGTGCGCCTGGCCATGCCGCGCTTCGACGCGGCGGCACTGGCCGAGCTCGACGACCATCTCGCCCGCATGCACCGCGCCGGTGCAGCCGGCGGCGCCGACTGGCTGAGCCGGCACCAGGAGTTCCACGCCTATATCTGCGGCCTCAGCGGACGGCCCAAGCTGATCGCCCAGATCGCAGCGCTGCATATCGCCGTCGAGCCCTCTATGCGCGTCTGGCTGCACCATGTCGCCCAGCCCGCTCATGCCACCGAGCGCCAGGACGAGGTCGTCGAGGCGATCCGGACCGGCGATGCCGAGCATGCCGAGGCGGTGATGCGCGACCACGTCCTGCGCACCGCGCCTCGCCTTGCCGAGTTCCTGCGCAGCCGTGGCCAGGCGGCAGGCCTGTCACCGACCCTGCCGGCTAGCGCCCAGCTCTGACGCCAACCACGCAGCGGCTCGCCAGAACGCCGCGCTCCTGAGGACGCCCGAGGGCCTGCCAGAACAATGAGGGGATCAACGATGGATCGACGCCAGTTCCTGAAAGCCTCGGCCGCTGCCACCTTCCTGCCGGCAGCGCCGCATCTCGCCAGCGCGCAGGATGCCAAGACCCTGCGCTTCGTGCCCTATTCCGACGTCGCGATCATCGATCCGATCTGGACCAACGGCTATTCGACCCGCACCCATGCCCTGCTGGTCTGGGATACGCTCTACGGGCTCGACGACCAGTTCCAGCCGCAGCCGCAAATGGTCGAAGGCCATGTCGTCGAGGAGGATGGCAAACGCTGGACGCTGACATTGCGGCCGGGCCTCGTCTTCCACGATGGCAGCAAGGTGCTGGCCCGCGACGCCGTCGCCTCGATCAAGCGCTGGGGTGCCCGTGACACCTTCGGCCAGGCACTGATGGCGGCGACTGACGAGCTTTCGGCGCCGGATGATCGCACCATCGTCTTCCGCCTGAAGGCTCCCTTCCCGCAGTTGCCGGCGGCGCTTGCCCGCCCGAGCGCGCTCGTCGCCGCGATCATGCCGGAACGCCTCGCCCAGACCGATCCGTTCAAGCAGATTCCTGAAGCGATCGGCAGCGGCCCCTATCGCTATCTCACCGCCGAGCGCATCGCCGGCGCCCGCCATGTCTATGCCAGGCACGAGGGTTATGTCCCGCGCCAGGGCACACCGAGCTTCACCGCCGGCCCACGCACGCCCTATCTCGACCGCGTCGAGTTCACCGTCATGCCCGATGCCGCGACCGCGGTCGCAGCCTTGCAGACCGGCGCGGTCGATTGGGTCGAGCAGCCGATCATCGACCTCCTGCCGCTGCTGCGGAAGGACCCGAACATCGTCGTCGAGGTCAAAGACCGGACCGGCATGGCCGGGCAGCTCCGGCTCAACCATCTGCAGCCGCCCTTCAACAACCCGGCGATCCGCCGCGTCATCCTCCAGGCGATCGACCAGGAGGAGTGCATGAACGCGGTTTGCGGCGGCGATCCGCAGGTCGAGCGCGGCAGCATCGGCTTCTTCCCGAACAACTCGCCGATGGCCTCCGACGTCGCGGCCAAAGCCCTGAAGGGCCCGAAGGATTTCGGCAAGCTCAAGCAGGAGCTCGCTGCCGCCGGCTACAAGGGCGAGCGTACCGTGTTCCTTGCGGCGCAGGACGTGCCGCGCATCGCCCTGGTCTGCGATGTCGCCGCCGATGCGCTGCGCAAGATCGGAGTCAATGTCGACTTCGTCGCCGCCGACTGGGGCACCGTCCTGCAGCGCATCGGCAACCGCAGCCCGGTCGAGCAGGGCGGCTGGAGCTGCTACGTCACCTATTGGGCCGGGCTCGATCTCGGCTCGCCGGCGACGAGCTCGCCCTTACGCGGCAATGGCGCCAAGGGCAGCCCGGGCTGGCCCGACAGCCCGCAGATGGAAGCGCTGCGCGCCCGCTTCCTAACCGCTGCCGATCCGGCCGAGCAGAAGGCGATCGCCCGCGAGATCGAGCTGCAGGCGATGCAGGACGTGCCTTACGTCCCGGCCGGGCAGTACCTTCAGCCGGTCGCCTATCGCAAGAACCTGACTGGCATGCTCGACGGCGTCCCAGTCTTCACCAATCTGCGCAAGGGCTGAGCGCCCTTCGCCTCCTTCCCAAAACCCGGCGGCACCGCCGCCGGCCCTATCTCTACGAAAGCAAATCCATGCGTGATCTCGAGCTTCCCGGCCGCTCCCTCGCCATCAGCCGCAATGCGATGGCGGCGACCTCGCATCCCGCCTCGACGCTCGCAGCGCTCGACGTCATGAAGGCCGGTGGCAACGCGATCGACGCCGCCATCGCCGCCTGCGCCGTGCAATGCGTCGTCGAAGCCGGCTCGACCGGCGTCGGCGGCGACTGCTTCGTGCTCTATTCGCAGGGCGGGTCGACCGATGTCATCGCCTATAACGGCTCCGGCCGCACGCCCGCCGCCGCGACACTGGATTGGTACGAGAAGGCCGGCATCACCACTCTGGAACGACATTCGCCGCATGTCGTCACGGTGCCTGGCGCGATCGACGCCTGGACACGGCTCAACAAGGATCATGGCCGCCTGCCGCTCGCGGAGGTCCTCGCCCCCGCCATCACTTATGCCCGCGACGGCTATGCGCTGACGCCACGGGTCGCCTATGACCTCGCCGCCCAGCACGAGCTCCTGATCAAGGACGCCAATGCCGCCGCGACCTTCCTGGTCGACGGCAAGGCTCCGCCGGCCGGGACGGTCCAGCGCCAGCCGGCGCTCGCCGAGACGCTCGAAGCGATCGGCCGCGAGGGACGCGACGCCTTCTATCGCGGCGAGATCGCCCGGGAGATGGTCGACTACCTCCAGGCTGCCGGCGGCCTGCATACCGCTGACGACTTCGCCGCCGCCGAGGGCGAATACGTCACGCCGATCAGCGCGACGTTCCGCGGCCGCACCGTCTATGAGTGCCCGCCCAACGGCCAGGGCGTGATCGCCCTGCTGATCATGAAGATCCTCGAGCGCTTCAAGCCCAAGGGCGGGCCGCTCGCGGTCGAGAACCTGCATATCGAACTGGAGGCCACCCGCCTCGCCTATGCCGCCCGCGACCGCTTCCTCGCCGACCCCAACAAGGCCGATGTGCCGGTCGAGCATCTGCTCTCGAATGAGCTTGCCGACGAGCTCGCCGGGATGATCGACCCGCAGCGCGCGCTCGATCCACTGCCGGTCATCCCCGGCGGCGCCGAGCACAAGGACACCGTCTACATCAGCGTCGTCGACAAGGACCGCAACGCCGTCTCCTTCATCAACTCGATCTTCTCGCCCTATGGCAGCGGGCTGATGACCAAAAAGTCGGGCGTGCTCTTCCACAATCGCGGCCAGAGCTTCGTGCTGAAGCAGGGGCATCCCAACGCGATCGCGCCGCGCAAGCGCCCGATGCACACCATCATCCCCGGCATGCTTGCCGAGGGCGACCGCGTCGTCATGCCCTTCGGCGTGATGGGCGGGCACTATCAGGCGATGGGCCACGCCCATTTCCTGGCGAAGCTGTTCGACCACGGCCTCGATCTGCAGGAGGCGATCGACCTGCCGCGCCTCTTCCCGCTGCCTGGCACGAACACGGTCGAGACGGAAGGGCGCCTGCGCGACAGCGTCGGTGCGGCGCTCGCGGCTCGTGGCTTTGACGTCCAGCCGCCGAAATCGCCGATGGGCGGTGCCCAGGCGATCTGGATCGACTGGGAGAAGGGCACGCTGACCGGCGGCTCCGACCCGCGCAAGGACGGCTGCGCGCTGGGGTATTGAGCGACCTATCACCTCTCACAGCCCCCATCCTGAGGAGCGGGCGCCAGCCCGCGTCTCGAAGGATGCTCCAGCTCTCTCCAGAGCCTCCTGGAGCATCCTTCGAGACGGCCCTGCGGGCCTCCTCAGGATGAGGGCTCGCGTATTTCGGCATCTCCGTTTGGAACGCGAGGCCGCCCTGCATGAGGCGGCCTCGACAGCGCCGGCGATCCCGGCAAGCTTCTCCTCAGAACAAGGCGAGGGAGAAGCGGGCATGGCGGGCGAGGAATCGAAGGGGCGCGGGATCGCCGGCGGGCTGACCAATTACGGCGACCCGGACTTCGCCGCCTACCTCCGCCGCTCCTTCGCCCGCTCGATGGGCTATTCCAACGAGGCGCTGGCGCGGCCGATCGTCGGCATCGCCAACACCTATAGCGGCTTCAACAATTGCCACCGCCACTTCCCCGAACTGCTGGAAGCGGTGAAGCGCGGCGTGCTGATGGCCGGCGGCCTCCCCGTCGAGTTCCCGACCATCTCGCTCGGCGAGGTCTTCCTCAACCCGACCAGCCTGAAGTTCCGCAACCTGATGGCGATCGGCACGGAGGAGATGATCCGGGCGCAGCCGATCGACGCCGTCGTGCTGATGGGCGGCTGCGACAAGACCGTGCCGGCGCAATTGATGGCGGCGCTGTCGGCCAATGTGCCGACCGTCCAGCTCGTCGGCGGGCCGATGTCGACCGGCCGCCACAAGGGCGAGCGCTTGGGCGCCTGCACCGATTGCCGCCGCTTCTGGGCCCGGTTCCGCGCCGGCGACATCGACCAGGCCGAGATCGACGTGGTCGAAGGCCGGCTTGCCACCACCGCCGGCACCTGCGCGGTGATGGGAACTGCCTCGACCATGGCCTGTATCGCCGAGACGCTGGGACTGGCGCTGCCCCGCTCGGCCGCGATCCCGGCCGTTCATGCCGACCGCTTGCGTTGCGCCGAGGCGAGCGGCAAGCGCGCCGTCGAACTGATCGGCACGAAAGAGCTGCTACCGCGCCAGATCGTCACCGAACAGGCGATCGAGAACGCCTGGCGCGTGCTGCTGGCGATCTCCGGCTCCACCAATGCGGTGGTCCACCTCACAGCCATCGCCCGCCGCGCCGGGATCAAGGTCGACCTCAACCGCCTCAACCGGCTCTCGGACGAGACGCCGGTGCTGGTGAACCTGAAACCGGTCGGCAACAATTACATGGAGGACTTTTTCGCCGCCGGCGGCGTGCCCGCCGTGCTGAGGGAACTGCGTGATCTCCTGCATCTGGATTGCATGACCGTGACCGGCAAGACGCTGGGCGAATTGGTCGACGAACCCCTGCTCGACCAACTCGACCGCACGATCATCCGCTCGCGTGAGGATCCGGTCGATCCCGATGGCGGGCTCGTCGCAGTCTTCGGCTCGCTCGCCCCGCGCGGCGCCATCGTCAAGCGGGCAGCGGCCGAGAAGCGCCTGCTCGAGCATGAAGGCCGCGCCGTCGTCTTCTCGTCACTGGAAGACCTCTCGGCCCGCATCGATGATCCCGATCTCGATGTCGGTCCGGACGATATCCTCGTCCTGCAGAATGCCGGTCCCAAGAGCGCCGCGGCCATGCCGGAAGCCGGCTATCTGCCGATCCCGCGCAAGCTCGCAGCCAAGGGCGTCAAGGACATGGTGCGCATCTCCGACGCCCGCATGTCCGGCACCGCCTATGGCGCGATCGTGCTGCATGTCGCGCCGGAGGCGGCAGTCGGCGGTCCGCTGGCGCTCGTGCGCAATGGCGACCGCATCCGGCTCAGCGTCGCCGAGCGAAGGCTCGATCTGCTGGTCGATGCGGCCGAGCTCGAAGCACGCCGCGCCGCCCTGCCGCACGCACCCGCGCGGGAGCGCCGCGGCTATGACCGGCTCTATGACGAGCATGTGCTCCAGGCCGACGAAGGCGTCGATTTCGACTTCTGCTGAACCGTCTCACGCCAGGTGGCAGGCGATCTCCAGCTCGCCCTCACGGCGCAGCGCCGGCGCCTCGATACGGCAGCGCTCGACGGCCTGTGAGCAGCGCGGATGGAAGGCGCAGCCGGGCGGCGGCGCGATCGGGCTCGGCACCTCGCCCGACATCGGCCGGCGCTCGCGGTTCGGCTTCTCGACATCGGGGATCGTGTCGAGCAGCAGCCGCGTATAGGGATGGCGCGGCCGGCCGAAGACCTCTTCCGCCGGCCCGCTCTCGACGAAGCGGCCGAGATACATGATGGCGAGATGGTCCGACATATGCCGGACCACCGAGAGATTGTGGCTGATGAAGAGATAGGTCAGCCCGAATTCCTTCTGCAGGCGGACCATCAGGTTGAGGATCTGCGCCTGCACGGAGACGTCGAGCGCCGAGGTCGGCTCGTCGCAGACCAGGAAATCGGCCTCGGTCGCCAGCGCCCTTGCGATCGAGATGCGCTGGCGCTGGCCGCCGGAGAACTCATGCGGGAAACGGCTCGCATCCACCCGCGACAGGCCGACGATCTCCAAGAGTTCGCCGACGCGGGTTCCCGTCTCGCTTTCGTCCTTGCGCAGCTTCAGTTCGCGGATCGGCTCGGCGATGATGTCGCCGACGCGCCAGCGCGGGTTGAGCGAGGCGTAAGGGTCCTGAAAGATCATCTGCACCCGCGGCGGCCCGACCGAGCCGTCAGCGCGCTTGATGTCCTTGAAGTCGAGCAGGCCCTGCGTCGGCCGTTGCAGGCCGACCACCATGCGGGCCAGCGTCGACTTCCCGCAGCCGGATTCGCCGACGATGCTGAAGGTGGTGCCGCGCTGGACGCTGAAAGAGACGTTCTCGACCGCCCGCAGGACGCGGCGCGGCTCAGCTGAGAACAGCCGCGACAGGGCCGGCGCCGAGACGTCGAAGCGGCAGGACGCCGAGGTGACCTCGAGAATGATATCGCCGCTCATGCTGCCACCATTTCAAAGCCCTCATCCTGAGGAGCAGCGGGAGGCTGCGTCTCGAAGGATGGTCCAGCTGGTTCTGGAGCCTCCTGAAGCATCCTTCGAGACGCCGCTGCGCGGCTCCTCAGGATGAGAGCTGAGGGAAGCGGTGCCGATACCTCAGCCATGGGCCGCCTCCTGGAGCGGGAAATGGCAGGCCGCAGCATGGCCGGAGACCGGCAGGCCGGGCTTGGTCTGCCGGCAGAGGTCGGTGGCGAAGCCGCAGCGCGGGTTGAAGGCGCAGCCGGCGGGAATCGCGTTGAGCCGCGGCATCGAGCCATCGATCTGATTGAGCTGCGCATTGCGGCGATGGACACTCGGGATCGAGGCCATCAAACCGGCGGTATAGGGATGGCGCGGCCGGCGCGTCACCTCCTCGACCGGGCCGATCTCGACGACGCGCCCGGCATACATCACCGCGACCCGATCGGCCGTCTCGGCGATCACGCCCATATCATGCGTCACCAGCATGATCGCTGTGCCGTGCTCGCGGCAGAGCCTCTTCAGCAAGGTGGTGATCTGCGCCTGGATCGAGACGTCGAGCGCCGTGGTCGGTTCGTCGGCGATGATCAGCGTCGGCTCGGCGCAGAGCGCCAGCGCGATGACGACGCGCTGGCGCATGCCGCCGGAGAACTGGTGCGGGTAATGGTCGATCCGCGTCTCGGCGGCGGGGATGCCGACCTCCTTCAGGAGATCGAGCGCCCGCTTGCGTGCCTGCGCCTTGCTGACCGGCAGATGCGTGGTGATGGTCTCGACCAGTTGTTCGCCGACGGTCAGCAGCGGATGCAGCGAGGTCAGCGGGTCCTGGAAGATCGCGCCGATCCGGCGGCCGCGCAGCTTGCGCATCGCCTCGGCCGGCAGGTTGTCGATACGCTGGCCGGAGAGCTTGATCTCGCCGCCGGCCAGGCGCCCCGGCGGATCGAGCAGGCCGATCACCGCCGTGCCGGTCAGCGACTTGCCTGCACCGGATTCGCCGACCACTCCAAGGATTTCGCCCGGCGCAATCTCGAAGGAGATGCCGTCGAGCGCCGTCAGCGGGCCACGCCGCCCGTCGAAGACGATGCGCAGGTCGCGGACCGAGAGCAGCGCTGGCTGGGCGTTCACGCGGTGTCCTCCTTGCGTTCGATCGGGTAGCTCGACGAGAAGATCTCGTTCACCGGCGGATGGCCCAAGGTGCGCTGCGGATAGCGCACCATCACGCCCTCGAACTGCTTCTGGGCACGAATGTTGTCGGCGGCCTCGTCCTGGCCCGGAATGGCGCGGTCCTCCATGACGAAGCGGCCGTCGATCACCACGGTCGAAAAATCGCGGCCATGGCCGGTCAGCATCATCGTCTGGATGGGATCGATGACCTGGCCGCTATGGGGCCGGTCGAATGCGAAGACGGTGATATCGGCGCGGGAGCCCGGCTGGAGGCGGCCGAGATCGGGCCGCCGCAAGGCATTGGCGCCACCGATCGTGGCGGCGTCGTAGTAGTCCTCGGAGCGCACGGCGCCGACATTGCCGGCCATGGTGCGGGAAAGGATCATGCCGACCTGCAGATTCATCACCATGTCCGGCGGGGCGGTATCGGTCCCCATGGCGATATTGAGCCCCATGGCGCGATAGCTGCCGAAATGGTTGATGGCATTGCCGTGCCGGCCCGAGACCAGCGGGCAATGCACGATGCTGGCACCGGAATCGCGGATGATCTCGAGGTCGCGGCCAGGCCGCTCGACCAGCCGGCTGCCGGAGACGACAGTGCCGTGCGGGAGCAGGCAGCGCTCACTCAGGAAGCCGAGGCTCTCCAGCCATTCCGGCGGGCTCATGCCGTGCTGGGCGAGGACGAGATCGTACTCGATCTTCGACTGGCAGCAGTGCAGGCGGACGGGGATGTCGAGTTCGCGCGCAGCGGCGGCGGTGCGGCGCAACAGCTCGGCCGTCGAGGTCTCGATCCGGTCGGGCGCAAGCATCGCGCGGATCAGCCCGCCGGCCGCGCCGTCATGGCGCCGGGCGAAGTCGATGGCGGCGTCGAGCTCGGCGAGGCCACGCGGCTCGTCGTAATGCGTGACGATGCGCCCATCCGCCTCGACCAGCTGGTTGCCGGTCCGGTAGGCCGGGCCGAGATAGGCGCGCAGGCCGAGATCGGCGGCCGCTTTCGCGGCGTCCTCGAACTCCTGCACCGTCTCGCCCCAGGCGCGGTAGAACAGCGAGGCGATCGGCAGCGCCGTGGTGATGCCGTTGCGGATCAGCTGGGAGAAGGCATAGCGCTTCTGGAAGGCGAGCTCCTCACGCGTGTACATCTCGTAGGGGCCGGCTTCGAGATAGCTGCGCGGCCAGACGCGTCCCTTCTTCCAGGCCGGCTGGTTGTCATAGCCGAGGATTGTGGTGTCGAGGTCTGAGAGCGCGTCGCAATCGACGAAGCCCGGCCCGATCAAGGCATGGCCATAGTCGAGGCGCCGGGCGACCTCGCCAGGGAAGCCGTGGCCGACGAAGACGACCTCGCCGTTCTCGAACACGACCTCGCCGTTCTCATAGAGGCGGTGGCGGCCGTCCTTGTGGCCGACCACCCAGCGCGCGGTCATCAGGATGCGACCTTGCGGCCGCTGCTTGGCTTGCAGGGTCACGGCGCGGTCCTGATCGAAACGCCGTCGCGGGCGACGATCTTGCCGCGTTTGATCACGCGGCGTTGCGGCGGACGGGTCGCGACGGCTTCGGCGATCGACTCGGCCGGCAGCAGGACAAGGTCGGCGACGCAGCCGACCTCGAGCCCGTAGCCCTCGATCTCCATCACCTTGGCACCCTCGGTGGTGCAGACGTCGAGCGCCAGCCGGACCTCGTCGTCGCGGCGGAAATTGTTGCGCAGGCCGACGAACATTGCCCGCTCCAGCATGTCGGCGTTGCCGTAAGGGCTCCAGGTGTCGCGGATGCCATCGGAGCCGGAGCAGACGCGCACGCCCGCCTGCAGCAGCTTCTTCACCGGAGGAGCCGGACGGCTCGCCGGCGCCGTCGTCATGATCGCGATGTCGAGCTCTGCGAGCTCCTCGATCAGCGGATCGATCAGGGCCGGGTCGGGTGTGCCCAGGCAGAAGGCATGGCTGACGGTGACCTTGCCGGTCATGCCGAGCGCGCGGGTGCGCTCGATGATCAGGTCGAGCGAGAAGGCACCGACCTCGTTCGGCTCGTGCAGATGGATGTCGAGCGGCTTGCCATAGCGCTGGCAGAGCCCGAAGACGGCGTCGAGATGGCCTTTCGGATCGCGGTCGATCGTGCAGGGGTCGAGCCCACCGACGATCTCGCAGCCGGCCTGCATCGCCTGGTCCATCAGGTCGAGCGTGCCCGGCCGACGCAGCAGCCCCGATTGCGGGAAGGCGACGAGTTCGATGTCGACGATGTCGCGATAGGCATCGTGCGTCTTCATCACGCCCTCGACGCCCCATAGTCCATGCTCGGTATCGATATCGACGTGGCTGCGGATATGGGTCGTGCCCTTGAGGGACGAGAGGATGCTCTGGCGGGCCGACTGGCGCTCGGGA
>PNLY01000021.1 GCA_013823325.1 Methylobacterium sp. | reverse complement strand
CCAAGGCGATGTACGACGCCCTCGCCGACCATGGCGTCACCCATATGTGCGGCGCGCCGATCGTGATGTCGACGCTGCTCAACGCGCCCGATGCCGAGCGCCGCAGCTTTCCGCAGAAGGTGAATTTCTTCACTGCCGCCGCCCCGCCGCCCGAAGCGGTGCTCGCCGGCATGGCGCAGGCCGGCTTCAACGTCGTCCATCTCTACGGTTTGACCGAGGTCTACGGCCCGGCCGTAGTCAACGAGTGGAACGGCGCCTGGGACGCCCTGCCCGGCGGCGAGCAGGCGGCGTTGAAGGCGCGCCAGGGCGTGCGCTATCCGGCATTGGAAGGGCTCGACGTGCTCGATCCGGAAACCATGGAGCGCGTACCGTATGACGGCGAGACGCTCGGCGAGGTGATGTTCCGCGGCAATGTCGTGATGAAGGGCTATCTCAAGAACCCGAAATCGACGGCTGCCGCCTTCGCCGGCGGCTGGTTCCATTCCGGTGATCTCGGGGTGATGCATCCTGACGGCTACATCCAGCTCAAGGACCGCTCCAAGGACATCATCATTTCCGGCGGCGAGAACATCTCCTCGATCGAGGTCGAGGATGCGCTCTACAAGCACCCGGCGGTGCAGGCCGCCGCAGTGGTCGCCCGTCCCGATGAGAAATGGGGCGAGACACCCTGCGCCTTCGTCGAGCTGAAGCCGGGGCAATCAGCCACGCAGGACGAGATCATCGCCTGGTGCAAGACGCTGCTCGCTTCGTTCAAATGCCCGCGGACGGTGGTCTTCGTCGAGGTGCCCAAGACCTCGACGGGGAAGATCCAGAAATTCAAGCTGAGGGAAATGGCGCGGGCGCTGTAGCACCGCGCGCCATTGTTCCGCTGGTGGTCGGGATCACCCTCGACCAGCCGAAACCCTCTCGATCAACTCGGCCTGATCGGCAACGAACCAGAGGCCGCTCCCGGCATTGGCCTCGCGAATATAGTCGCGAAGAGCGCGGCTTTGAGCGGCCCATCGTGTCAGGTCCCCGATGACGACGAGCGGCATTCGATAGTTCGCGAACTTCTGGCCGACCTCGCCGGCAAGGCCGCTCCGCAGGTCGAAAAAATCCTCGCCGAGGCGCTCGGACGGAATGGCGAGCATGTCGGCCTCCTGCGCCCAGGCCTCCGCCAGGAAGTCGTTGGCGTCGCCCGGCTTGGCCAGCACGGGTCCGGCCGAGGCGCAGACCAGAATACGGCGCCCGCCCACCGCCAGAATTGCGCTATCCATGGCGGGCCTGCTCGTCGGCGAGAAAGCGCAGCACCGCTTCCGACTGCCCTTGAATGAAATGCAGCGCCTCGGGCAGGAATCTGATCTCGGCCTGCGGCGCGAACGCCCGTAGCCGGCGGCGGGTATCGTCTGAATCGATCAGCACGTCCCGCCCGCCCATGATCGCCAGAATGGGCATCTTCAGCTTCGCCAGCTCGGCGTCGCTCAGGCGTGGTATCGTCTCCAGGCGAAGCCGGATCGAGCGCCCGATCGCTTGCATCAGGGCGATGAGAGGCTTCAGCGCCTCCGGCGGCTCGGTTACGGAAGGCCCCAGGACGAGCTCGCGCATCCGTCGCTTTCCCCATGAGCCGAGGAGGAGCAGGGGCGCCGCCCGCAGCAGGAAGTTCTTCTGCCGCCCAATTCCGGCGGGGCAGATCAGGGCGAGCCGCTCGACAAAATCCGGCCGGCGATTGGCATAGTCCAGCGCCAGCCAGCCGCCGAGCGAGACCCCGACCACCGCGGCTCGCGACAGGCCAAGCTCGGACATGACATCGTCGAGCCAGAGCGCATGCGCGTCCGAAGCAAGAGGCGGACGGGAGGGCGCGCTGAAACCGGCCTCCCCGATCATGTCGACGGCATAGAGCCTAAAATGCTCGGCCCAGGGCATCGCATCGAGAATCCAGGCCGCGGCATTGGCCTGCGCGCCGTGGAGGAGGACGACCGGCGGCCCATCTTCCCGGCCAAAGGCCAGCACGAAGGTCTCGCCCTGGCGCGTGGGCAGGCGCAATTCGCAGACCGGCACCGGCCAGCCGTCCAGCACCTTGCGATAGAGACGCCGTACGGTCTCGGCTCCCTCGGCTGAGCGGAAAGCCCCCGTCGTCATCGCAGGTTCTCCAGCTGGACCTGGGCAAGCTGGAGCAGCTGGGCTGTATCGGCCGGCGAGCCGATGATAACGACCTTGAGAAGTCTGGCCGCGCCATCGAATGCTGTCGTCAGCTGGATCGCATCTGGCCTTGCCTCTGTGCTCATGATCGCCGCGCTCAGGAAGGTCGCGATTGTCTGCGCCCGGTCGAGATCGAGATCGCCCACCTCCAGGATCGACGTCACGCGAACGGAGCGCTTCGCGGCAGACGTATCCACGCCGGCAAAGGCGTCCAGATCGGAGGCGACGATGCGATAGGACTTGCCGACCCGGGTCGCGCGAAGCCGGCCTTCACGAATGAAGCGGAGCACGGTCTTTGGATGCAGTCCGAGGCGCTCCGCGACCTGCTCGACGGTATGGAATACATTCATCCAAACATCCCTATTGCTCCCAATAATTCTTGTATTATTCTTTTTTGGGAACAATAGCGACAAAAAAGGCACAAGCCAAACCCGGAAAGCCAGTCTCAACGCCCGGCTGCCGCCCAACCGCCGATGCGCGCGAGAAATCGATCCGCGGCCTCCAGTTCGGCGCGTGCGATCCACTCGTTCGGCTGATGCGCCTGCGCGATCGAGCCTGGGCCACAAACCAGAGCCGGAATCCCAGCCTGCTGGAAGAAACCGGCCTCGGTCCCGAACGGCATCGCGATCGGCGGCCATAAGCAGCCAAGGTCGCGTGCCACTCCGACAGCTGGACTGCTCGCCGCACAGTCGAGCGGCAGCACACGCGCCAGTGGCATCGTCTCGACGCTCACTCCGGCGGGCAGCTCGGCCGCGAAGCGCTCGACCTCGGCAACCACGGCACCGACAGCGGCCTCGTCTGGCGGCCGGAATTCCCAGACGACCTCGCAGCGTTCGGGAACGATGTTGATGGCGCTGCCGCCGGCGATCTTGCCAATGTTGACGGTCATTCCGCCTTCGCCCCCTCCGAGACCAGCAAGCGCCGCGACGAATGCCGCAGCCGGCTCGATCGCGCTGACGCCCAGACGCGGATCGCTGGAATGGGCGGCGCGGCCGTGGAAGACGCTGCGATAGCCGTAGAAGCCGCGATGGCTGAGCCCGATCCGCATCTGCGTTGGCTCACCGATGATGGCGAGTGCCGGAAGCTGGCAATGCGCCAGCATGTCGGCGATCAGCAGGGGAACGCCGAGGCAGCCGACCTCCTCGTCATAGGACAGGGCCAGATGGATCGGCCGCCGCAACCTTTGAGCCTGCCAGCCCGGAACGGCAGCGAGACAGGCCGCGACGAAGCCCTTCATGTCGACGGCGCCGCGGCCATGCAGTCGCCCATCCCGGCTCGCGAGCGAGAATGGATCGCTTATCCAGTCCTGATCGTCGACCGGGACGACATCGGTATGGCCGGAGAGGACGATGCCGCCCGGCTCATCGGGCCCGATCGTCGCCAGGATATTGGCCTTTTCGCCCGAGGCGTCGCGGGTCAGGCGTATTCGCGCCCCCGCCTTGTCGAGGTAGTCGGCGATCCAGTTGACCAGATCGAGATTGGAGCGCCGCGAGGTGGTGTCGAAGGCGACGAGCCTGTGCAGGATCTCGACGGTATCCATAGGCTCTCTTAGAGCTTGGATACGCGGGGGTGCCGCGCAAATGGCAGCCCCGCGCCCGCCCATCGCCCGGTCGCCAGGAAAAACCCGGCAAGGATCAGCGCCATGCCGACGAGATGGAAGCCGTGCACCGGCTCGCCTAACACTGCGAACGCGAGCAGGGCCGTGAACAGCGCCACCAGATGGAACGAGACACCGGTGACGCTCGGCCCGAGCGTCGCCACGCAATGCCCCCAGAGGATGAAGGCGATCAGCGAGGCGAACACGCCGATATAGAGAACCGCCGCGACCGAACCGGCATCGGTCGGAATGCGCGCGCCTTGCGCCAGTTCGAACGCCCAGAACGGTGCGAGCACCAGCAGGCCCGCCGCCATGGTCGCGGCCAGGAAGACGAGCGGGCTCAAGGCCGCCGGCTTGCGCCGCAGCAGGACGGAATAGATCGCGTAATTGGCGACGGCGATCAGCACGAGCAGCTCGCCGCCATCGGCCCGCAATCCACGCAGCTGTTGCGGGTCGCCGCGCGCGACGATCCAGACCACACCGGCGAAGGACAGCGCAATGCCGGCGAGCGTCCGGCCGGAGACCCGCTCGACGCCGAGCACGAAAGCCGCGAGCGGCACCATCAGCGGCAGGGTCGAGTTCAGGAAGGCGACGCTGGCGGCCGGCGTCGTCCGCAGTGCGAGATATCCCAGCGCATTGTAGCCGGCGATGCCGAAGGCGCCGCAGGCGACGATCAGGGCAAGGTGCTGCCGCAGCAATGCCCGCTCCCGCCAGGCCTGCCGGCCGATGAAGGGAACAAGGCAGGCCAGCGCCACGAGCCAGCGCCCGACAGCGAGCGACACCGGCGGGAAGCTCGGCCCCAGCGCACGTCCGAGAACGAGGTTTCCCGCCCAGAACAGCGGCGGCAGCCAGAGCAGCAGCAACGGCCGCGCCCAGAGCCCCTTAAGGACGGCGGACATGGGCAGCCTCACACGCCGTCGAGGCCGATGCGCAGGCGGCGGTTGTGGCGGCCCTTATTGTCGATCTTCAGGATCCGCAGCGGGCGCGACGCCCCCGTCGACGCCAGATGCGTGCCGCCGCAGGCCTGGCGATCGAGCCCGACGATGTCGACGACCCTGATCCGGCCGTCGGCCGTCGGCGGCGGTGTCACCGAGCGCGAGCGGATCAGGCCGGGCTCGTCGAAGGCCTCGCCCTCGCCGACATAGGTCTCGCGGACCGGCAGGTCCTGCCTGATCACATCGTTGATGGCGCCTTCGAGCCCACGGAGACGCTCATTGTCGGCGTCGGCCAGGTCGAAATCGATCCGCGCCGTGCCGTCCTCGTTCATCTGCACGCCTGTGACGAGCGCGCCGTCGAAGCCCTGGTAAACCAGCGCGTTGACGATGTGCAGATCGGTATGGAGCTCGCGCATCAGCTGCCGGAACGGGCGGTCGACCTCGGCGACCACGGCGCCGGTCAGCAAGATCGGCTCGCCTAGCAAGTGCCAGATGCCTTCGCCCGCGGTCTCGAAGCCGGTGATCGCAACCTCGCCACCGGACCAGTGCAATCTCCCCTTGTCGGGAAGCTGGCCGCCGCCGCCGGGGTAGAACGGCGAGCGATCGAGCCGGACACGGCCCGGCTCAGCGGCCACGACCGTAGTTTCGAGGTCGAACACCTCCGGCTCGTCCAGGCAGAAATAGCGCGTCACACGAAGACTCCTTTTCGGGGGAGTCTGGCAGCCTCGTTCAGCGTGGTATTGGCGGAAATTGAAAGGTCAGCGGGTAAGGCCGGCAGCCCCTGCCCGCTGGTACTGCAAGGGTGTGATGCCGAAGGAGCGCTTGAAGTGCCGGGTCAGCGCGCTCTGGTCATAGAAGCCGCTGGCCAGCGCCGCCTCAGCGATCGGCACGCCGGCCTTTAGCTCCCGGATTGCCGCCTTCAGCCGGAGCTGTGTCAGATAGGCGTGGGGTGTCAGCCCGATCGTGCGCTTGAACAGTCCGATGAGCTGGAACGCGGTCATGCCGACCCAGAGCCCCATTTCGTCGAGAGACAGCCCACTTTCGGCATGCTGCGAGGCCATCCGCTTCACCACGATCGAAACCGCGGCCTCATCGCGCGACACAGTCGGGATCGCACGGGCCCCGTCGCCGTGACGGGTGAAAAGCTCGCCGAAGCTGGCGACGAGGAGCTCGTGTTCCTCGAGCGGGTCATGGCCCTCGTCCAGGCTGCGGTGCAGCCGGGCGAAGGCCGCGATCAGGTCGGCATCGCCGAGGACATTGCGCATGAAATAGGCCGGGCGGTCGATGCCGAGACCGGCGGTGACGTGATCGATGGCGGGCTGCGTCAGATAGAGCGAGCGGTAGCGCCAGCGTTTGCTCCAGCCCATGCGGCCGGAATGGGGCTCGGCGGGGTTGAAGACGAGCAGCACGCTCTCGCGGGCCTCGTCGCTGCGGCCACGGCTCCTGAACTCGGAGCCGCCGCTCTCCGTCACCGCGACGACAAAGGCGTCATGCTGGTGCGGCGCGTAGTCATGCGTCGTGAAATCGGCGTGGAGGCAGCTGAGCCCGTCGACGCCGGTCGCGTTCCAGTAGCGGGTGGTGTTGTGCCTATCGACACGGGCCAACGGTGCATCCCTCTAAGCTCCGCGCATTCTGGCACGATCTCGCGATCTCCTCCAAGCCCGGCCTCCCAGCGACGCCGGCGCCGGATCGCGACGCCTATACCCACAAAAAAAGCCGGCCCCTTTCGGGGCCGGTGAAGCGCGCCTTGCGCGAATTCGTCACGGACCGCCGCGGCCCGCTCTGTCATCTCAGTGTAGTGTCGGTGCCGGCATGGTCAGCCGCACGCGCTCGATCTCATCCTTCAGCAGCAGCTTCTTCCGCTTGAGCTCGGCCACGCCAAGATCGTTCGACGAGGGGCTGGCGACCGCCTGGGCGATGGCTTCCTCGAGCTGGCGATGCTTGCGTTCGAGCTCGGCGAGATGTGTCTGCAGCGACATCTGGATCCTCCTGATGAGCGTTCTAGCAAGAGAAGTCTGACACAGAGCCGGCTTCACGTCTGCGGGGCAGACGTGCACTGCACCATGAGTTTCTGTGATCCCTTCCGAGACCTTTCCCGAGGCTCATGAATGCGAGCGAGCCGGCCCGCATCGCGCCGGCGACACCTTGCCGGGCCGCCCGCGCCTGCGCATAGTCGGCCGCGATCGCGGCGATGATGAGACGGCTTCATGGGATTCGAACTGAGCCAGGAGGAAATCGAGGTCCTGCAGGCGGAGCTCGCGCGTCTGCGCGAGGAACATCGCGATCTCGATAGCGCCATCGATGCGCTCGAACGCCTCGGCCCGGTCAACCAGATCCAGATTCAGCGCCTGAAGAAGCGCAAGCTCTATCTGCGCGACCGCATCTCCCATCTCGAAGACCAGCTGACGCCTGACATCATCGCTTAGGCACGGAAATTCCGCCGGAATCCCGATTCGGCGCTTGCCTGTGACGCTGCGGCCGGTCTAGATCGCGCGCTTCCTCCCTCCTGCCGGGAAGCGCTGATTTCATGGCCGAGCCGACCCCACCCGTCGCCATCATCATGGGCAGCCAGTCCGACTGGGCGACGATGCGCCATGCCGCCGAGACGCTGGGCGAGCTCGGCATCGCCTTCGACGCGCGCATCGTCTCGGCCCATCGCACTCCCGATCGGATGGTCGCCTTCGCCAAGGGCGCCAAGGCGGAAGGCTTCAAGGTCATCATCGCCGGCGCCGGCGGCGCGGCGCATCTGCCGGGCATGACGGCCTCGCTCACGCCCCTGCCCGTCTTCGGCGTACCCGTCGAATCCAAGGCGCTTTCCGGCCAGGACAGCCTGCTCTCGATCGTGCAGATGCCGGGCGGCATCCCGGTCGGCACGCTCGCGATCGGCAAGGCCGGCGCGATCAACGCCGCCCTGCTCGCCGCCGCCGTGCTCGCACTGTCCGACGAAGGCCTCGCCGAGCGGCTCGACGCCTGGCGCGCCAAGCTCAGCGCTGCCGTCGCCGAGCGCCCGAAGGACGAAGCATGAGCCCGCCCGATCCGCGCGGCCTCGGCCCCGGCGCCGTCCTCGGCATTCTGGGCGGCGGGCAGCTCGCCCGCATGCTGGCCCTGGCCGCGGCCGATCTCGGCGTGCGCGTCCATATCTTTGCGCCCGAACTCGACAGTCCGGCCTATGAAGTCGCTGCCCGCCACACCATCGGCGCCTATGAGGACGAGGCAGCGCTCGCCAGCTTCGCCGATGCCGTCGACATCGTGACCTACGAGTTCGAGAACGTCCCGGCCGCGACCGCGGCCTTCCTCGCCGCCCGTACCCCGCTGCATCCCGGTGCGAAGGCACTCGCGGTGACGCAGGACCGTCTCACCGAGAAGCGCTTTGTCGCCGATCTCGGCCTTGCCGTGGCGCCATTCGAGCCGGTCGACTCGCTCGCCGATCTGGAAAAGGCCGTGGCGAAGCTCGGCCGCCCCGCCGTGCTGAAGACGCGGCGTTTCGGCTATGACGGCAAGGGCCAGGTCAAGATTACTGAAGGTGCCGATCTGGCGGCCGCCTGGGACGAGATCGGCCATTTCCCAGCCATCCTCGAAGGCTTCGTGACGTTTTCCCGCGAGGTCTCGGTCGTCGCCGCCCGCGCCGCCGACGGCGCCTTCGCCGCCTTCGACGTCTGCGAGAACGAGCATCGCGACCACATTCTGGCGCTGACGCGGATCCCCGCCCGCATCGGCCCGGCTGCCGCCGACGCCGCCATCGAAGCGGCCCGGCGCATCGGCGAGGCACTCGGCTATGTCGGCGTGTTCGCCGTCGAGTTCTTTCTTGTCGAGGACAAGGGCGGCGAGCAGGTCGTCGTCAACGAGATCGCCCCGCGCGTCCACAATTCCGGGCACTGGACCAGCGAAGGCGCGCAGACCTCGCAGTTCCACCAGCATGTCCGCGCCGTCTGCGGCTTCCCGCTCGGCGCGACGGCGCGGCGCGGCCGCGTCACCATGCAGAACCTGATCGGCGACCAGGCGAATGACTGGCGCGCCATCCTGGCCGAACCCGGCACGCATCTTCACCTCTACGGCAAGCGCGAGGCCAGGCCCGGCCGCAAGATGGGCCACGTCACCCGCGTCCTCCCCGAGGCGAACTGAACGACGGAGCGCCCAACCCGCGAAACCCACGTGTTTCCGCGGGTTTCGCCGCGCTGCAGCGTGGACAGGCCTCGGGAATTCTGGTATCCGCACCACCTTCGCGGCGATCTTCCGGACGGAAGGTCGCCGACCCTATTCCGGACCACCGACAACGACGGACTGAAGACGTGCAGGTTCTTGTTCGCGACAACAACGTCGATCAGGCGCTGCGGGCGCTGAAGAAGAAGATGCAGCGCGAGGGCATCTTCCGTGAGATGAAGCTCCGCGGCCACTACGAGAAGCCGTCCGAGAAGAAGGCGCGCGAGAAGGCCGAGGCCGTCCGCCGCGCCCGCAAGCTGATCCGCAAGAAGCTGCAGCGCGAAGGCCTGCTGCCGGCACCGGCCAAGCCGAAGCGTCCCGAGCGTCCCGCCCGGCCGGCGGTCTGACCACGCAAGGGACCGGCGGCCACCGCCCGCTACTGTTCTAATATCTGTGTGCGCCTGGGGCTTCTCCAGGCGCTGTTGTTTTTTTGGTAGCCTCGTTAACCAAACTTTGTCAGGGCTTGGGCGTTTTGGAGGATGGGCGGCGGACCGGGGCGGTGACGCCGCATGGCAGACGAGAGTTCGAGGCGATGGACAAGAACATGCTCACAGGCAGGAACTGGCTGATCGCGACGGGCCTCGCGCTCGCGCTCGCAGGCTGCGACACGGTGAGCATGAGCTCCGGCGCCGGCGTCGCTGAACTCCAGACCGAGAACACCGAAGCCGCGAGCGTCAACATCGGCTCGCTCAGCGAGGTGATCAACCGCAACCCGAACGATCCGCAGGCCTACAACACCCGCGGCGCCGCTTACGCCCGCATCGGCCGCTACTCCGACGCCATCTCCGATTTCACCAAGGCGGTGCAGATCGACGCCAATTTCGCGCCGGCATACACCAATCGCGGCCTGGCGCTGCGCCAGAGCGGGCGCAACGACGCCGCGCTGCAGGATTTCAACCGCGCCACCACCGCCAATCCGAACTACGCCCCGGCCTTCGTCGCCCGCGCCAACCTGCTGCGCCTGCAGGGCAACAGCCAGCAGGCCCTGGCCGATCTCAACACCGCCATCCGCCTCAACCCGGAATCGCCCGAAGCCTTCCATGCCCGCGGGCTGGTCTACCAGAAGGAAGGCCAGCACCAGCAGGCCGTCACCGACTTCGACTCGGTGATCGACCGCAACCCCTATACCGCCCCGCCCTATATCGCCCGCGGCGAGAGCCTGAACGCGCTCGGCAAATACGACTCGGCGCTCGAGGACTTCACCGCCGCGCTCAATGTCGACAACCGCAATGCGGCCGCCTGGGCCGGCCGCGGCTTCGCCTTCGAGAAGCAGGGCAAGAAGACCGAGGCGAGCGAGGCCTATCAGCGCGCCCTCGGCCTCGACGGCAACAATCAGATCGCCCGCGCCGGCGCCGCCCGGGTCGGCGGCGGTGGCGGCATGTTCCGCTTCTGAACCAAGCCGCCTACTGCGCCGCGGCGGTCACCGTCTCGCTGCCGTCCAGGCGGCTGGCGGCGAGGTCGGCGAGGAAGCGCCGGATTTCCGGCACCGAGCCCTGCGCCGGCAGGTTCTCGTGATGTCCCTCCGGAAAGCGGATGAAGCGCTTCGGCGGATTGGCGAGCGAAAACAGCGCCTCGCCCTGGCTGAACGGGATGACGCCGTCGCGCTGGCCGTGCAGCACCAGCACGGGTGCCTTGATCTTGCCGATGGCTCGGTCGGAGTGGAACTGGTCGTGCATGAACAGCCCAACCGGGACATAAGGGTAGAGCTGCTGCGCCACCGCGACGGTCGAGAGATAGGGCGCTTCGAGGATCACCGCCTTCAGCGGCACCTCCGCCGCCAGCTTCACCACGACGCCGGTGCCGAGCGACTCGCCATAGCCGACCAGCCGCTCGGCGCCGAAGCGCGCCACGGCCGCCGCATAGGCGGCGCGGGCGTCCTGAGCCAGCCCGTCCTCGGTGGGTGAGCCGGTCGAGCCGCCATAGCCGCGATAATTGACGGCGAACAGGCCGGTGCCGTCCTGCGTCAGGGCGCGGAAGCGTGTCTGCCGGATCGGGCGTCCGAAATTCCCGGCATTGCCGTGGAAGAACAGCAGCACCGGCTTGCCTTCGCGCGGCGGCACCACCCAGGCGACCAGCCTCTCGCCGTCGGCTGCGGTCAGCGTGGCTTCCTCGACGCCCGGCAGGTTGGCGCTGGCGATCTCGGCCCGGGCGGGATTGCGCGGATACATCATCTCGCGCTGCTTGACGTAGAGCAGCGCCAGCACGCCGCCATAGGCACAGAGCGCGGCGACGGCGAGAAGCTTCAGGATCCTGCGCATCAGTCGTGACCTTCGGCCGCCGCCCAAACGAAAGGGCCGGCATCGAGCCGACCCTTTACGACGTTCCGATGACGGAGGCGCCGGCTCACCTGCGCCAGCGCCTTGACGATTCCGTCAGTACCGTGCCTTCGCCGCTCAGTAGAGCAGCAGCGCCAGCAGCATCAGGACGAAGGGGACGAGCGTGGCGCGCCAGCCGATCGACGGGGCGGCGATGCCGACGCCGGTGCCGACCAGGGTCAGCAGCGTGCCGATGATGGCCGTGCCCCAGGCATGCTTGGTGCCGCCGACCGCGAGCGCCGCGACGATGGCGAGGCAGGCGAGCGTGCCGACTTCGGCGAAGTGGACGAAGCCCACATAGGTGCGCTCGTGCTCCGGATAGTCCATCTGCGGAATGTCGGCGGCGTGTCCGTGGTCGGCCATGAAGGAAGTCCCGAATTCAAACCCTGTCCGATGCCCTGTACCGCACCTGCGAGGGGTCGGCAACGGAGCGCTGGGAGCGGCAGCGGCTATTTTCGAAGTGCCGGCAACACAGTGCGGGAAAAAAAGTGCGACCGACACCGGTTGCAGCGGTTCAGGCCGTGAATCAAGCGGCGCGACTTATGGCAGCAGCCCCCGGACAGGCAGATGCCGGGTCGCCCTTTCACCGGCGATTCTGATCGTCAGGAACCCTGAAGACCGGCCGCCGCCAGCGCGGTCCCCTGTTCGCTCGCCACCTTGTCGACGCTGAATGCCTCGATTTCCTGCTCGAACAGCCGGTGGAAATTCAGCTCGGCATCGAGATGCAGGAAGACGCCGCCGAGGCCGATCGCGGCGCGATCCATGAAGACGAATTCGCGAGGTACCGTCACCGGGCCCCGCGCCTTCAGAGCCGAATGCACCTGGAAGGCCTGCTTGCGGCCGTATTCGGCGGGGCTGACGCCCTCGGCGATCCGGCGGATGCGATCCTCCAATAGCGGGCCGTAGATGAACTTCGCCCAGATGTTGAGCGTATCGATCAGCTCCTTGTTGAGCCCCTTGAAGCCCCAGATCTCATAGGCATGAACGACGCGGGCATCGTCGCCTTCAAGGAGCCCGCGATAGAGATCGACCACCCCGCCGACGAAGCTCGGCGGGAAGATGCGGATGCAGCCATAGTCGAGCAGGTTGATGCCTTGGGGCTCGCCCCCCTCCTGGAAGACCGTGTAGTTCCCGAGATGCGGATCGCCATGGATCACGCCGTGATGGCTGAACGGGCGCCACCAGGCCCGGAACATCGCGGTCGAGATTCTGTCGCGGACCTGCTGGCTCGCCTGCTTGTGGTTCAGGATCTTGTCGCCGTCGAGCCAGCCCATGGTCAGCAGCCGCCGCGTCGACAGTTCCGGCACGACATCGGGCACGCGCACTTCCGACGTCGCGGCGAGCATCTGCCGGTAGAGGGCGACATGCTTCGCCTCGCGGCGGTAATCAAGCTCTTCGCGGACGCGGGCGCTGATCTCCTTGGCGATCTCGCTGGTGTCGATCACCGCGCCCATGCGCCGGTGCAACCCGAACAGAATTTCGAGCTGCGAGATATCGGCTTCGACAGCCGATTCCATGTCGGGATATTGCAGCTTGCAGGCAACCTGTGCGCCGTCATGCGTGGTCGCCCGGTGCACCTGCCCGAGCGAGGCGGCAGCCGCCGGCTTGAGGTCGAACTCGCCGAAGCGCTCGCGCCAGTTCGCGCCGAGCTCGGCCTGCATGCGGCGCTTGACGAAGGCGGCGCCCATTGGCGGCGCCTCCGATTGCAGCTTCTGCAGCTCGGCGGCGTATTCCGGCGGCACCACGTCGGGGATGGTGGCGACGAGCTGCGCCACCTTCATCAGCGGGCCCTTCAGCCCGCCCAGCGCCTTGGCCAGCGCCTCGGCATTGGTGGCGTTGCGGCCCTCGAGGCCGAACAGCTTGGTGCCGGCGATCCGCGCCGCCACCCCGCCGACATTGGCGCCGACGCGAGCATAGCGCGCCGCGCGGGCGGAGAATCGATTGGCTTCGCTATCGCGTTCGGACATCGGCAGCTCAAAACTCTCGCAAGGTCCGTCCGATGTAGGTCTTGCCGCGGCAAACGCCAATGCGTCGGCAAGTCCGGACGTCAGCGCTCTCCTCCCAAGGACCGCACAAAAGCACGCTCGGAGACCCACTGCGGCGGCCCCTGCTCGACGATTCTGGCCCTGTCCATAACGGCGACATTGCTCGCGACTTTGCGGACGAAGTCCCGCTCACGGGTCGCAACGATCATGGTCATGCCGGTGGCGGCGAGGTCGCGCATCGCGGCGAGCACCTCGCCGGCATGCTCGGGATCGAGCGCCGAGGTCGGCTCGTCGAAGAGCATGACCTGCGGCCTCATCGCCAGCGCCCGGACGATCGCGACGCGCTGCTGCTGGCCGCCCGAGAGCTCGCTCGGATAGGAATCGCGCTTCTCGGCGAGGCCGACACGGTCGAGCAGCGCCATCGCCTCGGCGACGATCTCGCGCCGCGGCCGCTTCAGCAGCGTGAGCGGCCTCTCGATGAGGGTCTGCAGCACCGTCATCTGGTCGGACAGGTCGGGGTGCTCGAAGACCATGCCGGTCATGAGGTGCTGGGACGCGATGTCGAGGCGACGATCACCGATCGGCTCGCCCGCGACGGTGATGCTGCCGGCGTCGATCGTCTCGCGCTGGCCGATGCAGCGCAGCAGAGTCGACTTGCCCGAGCCAGGCGGCCCGACGATGCATTGCACCGCGCCGGGCAGCACCGAGAGCGAGACATCGTCGAGCGCCGTCAGCGCGCCGAACCGCTTGCTGACGCCATCGACGACGACGATCGGGGACAAGGCGGTCACGCGGCTGCTCCTCTCATGCATCTTGAGCCAGAGGGACGCCGTTGCGGGCGGGTTGAGCCTCTTCCGGCCATGCTTTAGATCGACAGCCATGACATGCAAGCGCTGCGCATTCCGGGGCGGCGCGGGACCGGACGATCGCATCATGCTCCGAATCGTGAAGGCCCGATGCGCATAGCCGTGACCGGATGGACCGGGCAGCTCGTCCAATCCCTCCTCGCCCAGGCCGAGATCGCAGGCGTGACCGTCATCCCGGTCGGCCGGCCCGAGCTCGACCTGGCGCGGCCGGAGAGCGTTCGGCAGGCCCTCGCCGCGACCAAACCCGACTGCATCGTCAACGCCGCCGCCTACACCGCCGTCGACAAGGCGGAGGCCGAGCCTGACCTCGCCATGCGCATCAACGGCGAGGGTGCCGGAGCGGTCGCGGCAGCCGCGGCGGCTATCGGCGTGCCGCTGATCCAGATCTCCACCGACTATGTCTTCGACGGCAGGGCGCCGCGCCCCTGGCTGGAAAGCGACCCGACCGGCCCGCTCTCATCTTACGGACGCTCCAAACTCGCCGGCGAGGAAGCCGTCATGGCGTCCGGCGCCGACTGGACGATCCTGCGCACCGCCTGGGTCTACAGCCCCTACGGCGCCAATTTCGTGAAGACGATGCTGCGCCTGGCCGAGAGCCGGGACGAGATCGGCGTCGTCTCCGACCAACTGGGCTCGCCAACCAGCGCGCCCGATCTCGCCGAGGCGATCATCGCGCTGGCAAAGGCGCTGGTCGCCCGCCCCGGCGATGCCGCGCTGCGCGGCATCTTCCACGCCGCCGGCATGGGCGAGGCGAGCTGGGCCGACCTGGCGGAAGCCGTCTTCGCCGCCTCGGCCGCGCTTGGTGGCCCGAGCGCCAGAGTCAGGCGTATTGCCACGATCGACTACCCCACCCCCGCCCGCCGGCCGAGCAATTCCAGGCTCGACTGCGGCCTGCTCGCCCAGCGCCACGGCCTGCGCCTGCCGCCCTGGCAGGGTTCCGTGCAAAGCTGCGTCGCCATATTGCTCGCGCCATCGCGAAGCTGAAGGAGCCATCCATGAAGGGGATCATCCTCGCCGGCGGCAGCGGCACGCGGCTTCACCCGATGACCATGGTGACGTCGAAGCAGCTCCTGCCTGTCTACGACAAGCCGATGATCTACTATCCGCTCTCGACGCTGATGCTCGCCGGCATAAGCGAGATCCTGATCATCTCGACGCCGGAGGACGCGCCGCGCTTCGAGGCGCTGTTCGGCAGCGGCGAGCGCTGGGGCCTGACGCTCTCCTATGCGGTCCAGCCGAAGCCGGAGGGGCTGGCGCAGGCCTATCATATCGGCGCCGATTTCGTCGCCGGCGGCCCCTCAGCCCTGATCCTCGGCGACAACCTCTATTACGGCGACGGCCTCACCGATGTGCTGCACCGCGCCGCCGCCCGCCAGAGCGGCGCCACCGTCTTCGCCTATCGCGTCAGCGACCCCGAGCGCTATGGCGTCGTCTCCTTCGATGCTGCCGGCAAGGCGCTCTCGATCGAGGAGAAGCCCAAGGTCCCGCGCTCGCACTGGGCGGTGACCGGCCTCTATTTCTACGATGAGCAGGTGGTCGAGATCGCCCGCGAGCTGAAGCCCTCGGCTCGCGGCGAGCTCGAGATCACCGACGTCAACCTTGCCTATCTCGAGCGCGGCGCGCTCAACGTCGAGCGGCTCGGGCGCGGCTATGCCTGGCTCGACACCGGCACGCCCGATTCCCTGGTCGAGGCCTCGGAGTTCGTGCGCACGCTGGAGCGCCGCCAGGGCTTCCGCATCGCCTGCCCCGAGGAGATCGCCTTCGAGAACGGCTGGATCGACCGCGAGCAGTTGCGCGCGCTCGGGCAGGCGCTGTCGAAGAGCGGCTATGGCCAGTATCTCCTCGGCGTCGCCGGACGCGACCCATCGGCCTGACGCAATACTTCCCCTGGCGATGCAGGGCGCTCATGCTGCATCGGCGGTGGCTGAATAAGACGTGATGGCCGAGATTGCAGCGCAGCCGCGCCGAAGACGTGCACGAGGATCGAAGACCCAATGAACGCCCCCGCCACCACGCCCGGCAGCTCTCGGCATCCCGCCCTCGACAGCCTGACCGCCTCGCTCCGCGACCTCCTCGGTCCGCGCTGCTCGACCTCGGACAGCGAGCGCGAGCATCATGGCCATGGTGAATCCTATCACCCGACCAAGGCACCGGACGTGGTCTGCTATCCGCTGACCACCGAAGAGGTCAGCCAGATCGTCAAGCTCTGCCATCAGGCCAAGGTGCCGGTCATTCCCTTCGGCGCCGGCACCTCGCTCGAAGGCCATGTCGTCGCGCTGCATGGCGGCGTCTGCATCGACCTCTCGCGCATGAACGCGGTCACCGCCGTCAATGCCGAGGATCTCGACTGCACGGTCGAGGCCGGCGTCACCCGCAAGCAGCTCAACGAGCACCTGCGCGACACCGGCCTGTTCTTCCCGGTCGACCCCGGCGCCGACGCGACCCTCGGCGGCATGGCCGCGACGCGGGCCTCGGGCACCAATGCGGTGCGCTACGGCACGATGAAGGACAATGTGCTGGCGCTGACTGTCGTGCTCGCCGACGGCACCATCTTGAAGACGGGCGGCCGCGCCCGCAAATCCTCAGCCGGGTACGACCTCACCCGCCTTTTCGTCGGCTCGGAGGGCACGCTCGGCGTCATCACCGAGGTCACCTTGCGTCTCTACGGCATCCCCGAGGCGAGCTCGGTCGCGGTCTGCTCCTTCCCGGACATCGCCAGCGCCGTCAATTGCGCCATCGAGACGATCCAGTGCGGCATCCAGGTCGCCCGCGTCGAATTGCTCGACGAGACCTGCATGCGCGCCATCAACCGCCATAACAATCTGAGCTATCCCGAGACGGTCGCGCTCTTCCTCGAATTCCACGGCACCGAGGCGGCCGTGGTCTCGCAGGCGGAGACCGTGCAGATGCTCGCCGAGGGCCATGGCGGCGAAGGCTGGCGCTTTGCGACCAGCGCCGAGGAGCGCAACAAGCTCTGGCAGGCCCGACACAACATGCATTACGCGCTGCTCGCGCTGCGCCCCGGCGCCAGCAGCTGGGGCACCGACACCTGCGTGCCGATCTCCCAGCTCGCCGCCTGCATCACCGAGATCAAGGAGCACGCCAAGGACGCCCCCTTCCCGGTGACGGCGCTCGGCCATGTCGGCGACGGCAATTTCCACATGGGCTTCCTGATCCGGATGGATTCGCCCGAGGAGATCCGCGAGGCCGAGCGACTGAACGGCCTCTTGGTCAATCGCGCCATCGAGCTCGGCGGCACCTGCACCGGCGAGCACGGCGTCGGCTACGGCAAAGCGAAGTTCCTGCGCAAGGAGCATGGCGACTCTGCCGTCGAGGTGATGCGGACGCTGAAGGCGAGCCTCGACCCCAACAACATCATGAACCCCGGCAAGGTGCTGCCGGCCTGATCGCAACAGCAGCCGCCTTTGCACCGCCTCCCTCGGACGTGACCGCAGCGCCCAACTGTTTTACATGCAAATGGAACGGTGACCTGAAGCGAGTCGGCAACGCATGGACGACGCGGCGGATGTGGAAACGCAGCACAAGAACCACGCGGTCTATTTCGTGCCCGGCCTGCATCGCGGCCTGCGTGTCCTCGAAATCGTCGCGGCCGCGCGCCGGCCGCTGAGCATCACCGAGATCGCCTCGGAGCTCGGCCTGACGCGTTCCTCGGTCTTCCGGCTGATCTATACGCTCCGGCATATGGGTTTCCTCGAGGAGGAGCAGTCGAAGCAGTTCGCGCTCGGGCCGCGCGTCCTCAATATCGGCTTCGCCTTCCTGGCCTCGAAGGACATCATCGAGATCGCCCGCCCCGAGTTGGAGGCGCTGCGCGACGAGACGCTGGTCTCGGCGCATCTGGCGATCCGCGACGAGCGCGACGTGCTCTATCTCAGCTGCGTGCAGACCCGCTCGGGCTTTCTCAGCAACATGAATGTCGGCTCGCGGGTGCCGGCCTACGCCTCGCCAATGGGCTGGCTGTTGCTCGCCGGCCTGCCGCAAGCGGAGCTGGAGGAGCTCTTCCGCAAGGAGCGCTTCGTGCCGCTGACCAGCCAGACGCCGACCTCGACGCCAGAGCTGGTCGCTACGGTCGAAGCGGCGGCTGCGCGCGGCCATGTCGTCAGCCGGGGCGTGATGGAGGCCGCTGGCAGCTCGATCTCGGCCCCGATCGTCGACCGGCGCGGCACGGTCGTCGCCGCGATCGACATCTCCGGGCCGGACTCGGCCTTCGATCTCGACCAGATCGACGGCCGCTACCTCGCCGCGGTCAGGGCCGCGGCCAAGCGGATTTCCGAACGCCTCGGCTAGAGGCCGAGGATCGCCCGCGCCTCGGCCGGCGTCGCGAGCGCGCCACCCAAATTCTCGATGATCGTGCCGGCCTTCTCGACCAATTCGGCATTGTCGCGCGCCAGCACGCCCTTGCGGATATAGACATTGTCCTCGAGCCCGACGCGGACATGGCCGCCGAGCAGGAAGGCCTGCGCCAGCAGCGGGAACTCATGCCGGCCGATGCCGAAGGCCGCCCAGATACAGTCCGACGGCAATTGCGAAGCGAAATAGACCAGCGTTTGCGGATTGGGGATCGCGCCATAGCGCACGCCGAGCACGATCTGGATCAGCAGCGGATTTCGCAGGACGCCATCGGCTTGCAGCGCCTTGGCGAGCTGCAGGTCGCCGCCGTCGAACAGCTCCAGCTCGGGCAGGACGCCTGCGGCATAGATGCGCCGCGCCATCTCGGTGACGTTGCGCGGCGTGTTGATCACCACCGCGCTGCCCGAAAACATCGTGTTGAGGTCGAGCGTGCAGATCTCCGGCTTCAGCGCCTCGACATGCGCGACCCGGCGCTCCGGCGTGGTCAGCGTCGTGCCCGGCGCCGCGATCTTGGGATCGTCGATCCCCGGCACGAAGCGCCCGCCCTCTCCGGTCGAGAGGTTGAGGATGACGTCGGAGCCGGATTGCCGGATGCGGTCGACGATCTCGGTGAAGAGGGCAAGGTCCATCGTGCCCTTGGTCGTGCCGGGATCGCGCGCATGCAGATGCACGACTGCCGCGCCGGCCTTGCCGGCTTCGACGGCGGCGGCCGCGATCTCGGCCGGCGTCACCGGCAGGCCGGGATGCTGCTCGCGCGTCGTCAGATTGCCGGTGACGGCGCAGGTCAGGATGGTCTTGCGCGACAAGGCGGCGGCTCCTCAGGCGGCGCTACGGGCGGCCGGCAAAGTCGCCGCCAGCGCCGCCCCGAGCGTCTCGACGATCTCGTCGACATGGCCGGCATCGATGGTGAAGGGCGGCGCCAGCAACACGTGATCGCCATTGACCCCGTCGGCCGTGCCGCTCGACGGGTAGCAGATCAGGCCGAGGCCCTGCGCCGTCTGCTTGATCCGGGCGGCGAGCCCTTCCTTCGCCGCGAAGGGCTGCTTGCTGTCGCGGTCGGCGACCAGTTCGAGCGACTGCAACAGGCCCCTGCCCCGGATGTCGCCGACATGCGGATGCTGGCCGAAGGCCTCGTTCAACCGGCGCGACAGCAGCGCGCCCATGCGCTGGACGTTGTCGAGCAGCCCCTCCGCCTCGATCGTCTCGATCACCGCGATCGAGGCGGCGCAGGCGACGGCATGGCTCATATAGGTGTGGCCATTGGCGAGCAGGCCGGAACCGGCCTCGATCGCCCCGGCGACGCGTTCGCTCGCCATCGTCGCCGCGATCGGCTGGTAGCCGGCGCCCAGCCCCTTGGCGATGGTGATGATGTCCGGCCTGACGCCCTCCTGCGCGCTCGCGAACATCGCTCCGGCGCGGCCCATGCCGCACATCACCTCGTCGGCGATGAAGAGCACGCCATGCCGGTCGCAGATCTCGCGGATGCGGGCAAAATAGCCGGGAACCGCGGTGGCGCTGCCAAGCGTCGCCCCGACGATCGGCTCGGCGATGAAGGCGGCGACATTTTCCGGGCCGAGGCACCGTATCTCGGCATCGAGCTCATTGGCGACGCGCAGGCCGTAGGCCTCTTCCGTCTCGCCGGCGCGTTGGTCGCGATAGGCGTAGCAGGGTGCAATCTGCGAGGTCTCGATCAGGATCGGCTGGTACAGCGCCCGCCGCCCGGCATGGCCGCCGACCGCGAGCGCCCCCAGCGTGTTGCCATGATAGCTCATCCGCCGCGAGATGAAGCGGCTCCGCCCGGGCTGGCCGATCTCGACGAAATACTGCCGCGCCAGCTTCAGCGCAGCCTCCATCGCCTCCGAGCCGCTGCCGAGGAAGGCGACACGGCCCTTGCCGAAGCCGGCCGGGGCGCGATCGACCAGCATCTGCGCCAATCGCTCGCTCGGCTCGTTCGTGAAGAAGGAGGTGTGGGCGTATTCAAGCTTGCCGAGCTGCGCGATGATCGCCGCGGTGACGCGCGGATGACCATGACCGAGGCAGGACACCGCCGCGCCGCCGCTGGCGTCGAGATAGCGCCTCCCCTCGGCATCGACGAGGTAGACGCCGTCTCCCTTGAGAGCGAGCTGCGGCGTGCTGCGGAGGTTGCGATGCAGGACCGCGGACACGTTCGCCCGAGGGCTTGGTTGTGACATGGCATTCCCCGCAACCAGAAGAATTATGTTGATATGCAAAACACATTTTCGTATGAGAAACAAGAACGGAGTGGCCGAGCCTTGAGCCCGCGATCTTTGAGCCCATCAGGGCAGCGTCCCTTTCACGGCATCCGGGTGCTCGACCTAACCCATGTGCTTGCCGGCCCGTTCTGCGCCTACCAGCTCGCTTTGCTCGGCGCCGATGTCATCAAGATCGAGCCGCCGCAGATGCCGGATACGGCGCGCGGCCGCGGGCCGGACGACGCCCTCAATGCCGCGGGCCTCGGCATCAACTATCTCGTGCAGGGCTCGAACAAGCGCTCGCTTGCGCTCGACCTCGCCACGGAGGAAGGCCGGGCGATCCTGCTCGATCTCGTCGACGGCGCCGATGTGCTGGTCGAGAATTATCGCGCCGGCGCGCTCGACGCCCTCGGGCTCGGAGCGCAGGCGCTGTGCGCCCGCAATCCCCGGCTGATCCATAGCTCGATCACCGGCTTCGCCCGCGGCCATGAGCGCGAGACGGTCAACGCCTATGACAACGTCATCCAGGCCGCCTCGGGCGTGATGGCCCGCACCACCGGGCGGTCGGGCGAGCCGGTGAAATCAGGCGCCTCCTTTATCGACTACGCCACCGGCTATGCCGCCGCCTTCGCCATCTCGGCCGCCCTGTTCCAGCGACAGGCCAGCGGCAGGGGCCAGGTCATCGACTGCGCGATGTTCGACACCGCCCTGACTTTGATGGCGCCGGAGGCAGCCGCCGCGCTCTATGAAGGCCTCGTGCAGCCGCGCCCGAAGGAAGCCGGGCTCGGCACTTATGAGACGGCCGACGGCCTTCTGGTGCTCGGCGCTTTCAATGTCAGGCAGAACAGGCGGCTCTGGAAGGCCCTCGGCCGCCCTGACTTCGCCGCTCTCGACAGCTGGCCGGCGCTCTGGGGTGCCGCGCAGGCGATGCGCGAGGCGCTTGTCCCGATCATGCTGACCCGCACCGCGGCCGAGTGGGAGGGCTGGCTACACGCGATCGGCATCCCGGCCGAGCGCGTGCGTACGCTCGACGAAGCCGCCCGCCTGCCGCATCTGCGCGAGCGCGGCTTCTTCCATACGCTCGACGCCGCGCTGCCCGGCGCAGCCCCTGTCGCGGTGCCGCTCGCCCCTTTCACCTATGCCGCCGCCGGCCCGGCGATCGACCGCCCCCCGCCGCGGCTCGGCGAGCACAGCGCCGAGATCCTCGGTGAAATCGGGCGCTCGCCGGCCGAGGTCGAAGCCCTGAAAGCGCGGGGCGTGATCGCATGATCGCCGCCGCCTTCCCCCGGCACGAGGCCGAGCTCTTCACCCGCCTGCCGCAGGATCTGCACTGGACCGGCGAACCGACCGACTGGGTCCGCATCACGCGTCCGGGCCAGCGCCTGCATTCCTTCCTCGAAGGCCCCTGCTTCGATGCCGATGGGCATCTCTGGCTCGTCGACGTGCCCTATGGCCGCCTGTTCAGGATCGCGCCGGACGGCAACTGGCAACTCGCCTTCCAGTATGACGGCGAGCCCCATGCCTTGCGCCCGCGCGCCGACGGAACCTGGCTGATCGTCGACTACCGCCACGGCCTGCTCGCCTTCGACCCCGTGGCGAACACCGTGACGACGCTCTGCGCCCGCGTGAACACCGAACCCTTCCGCGGCCTCAGCGACCTCACCATCGCGCCGAACGGCGATGCCTGGTTCACCGATTCCGGCCGCACCAGCCTCTCCGACCCGACCGGACGGGTCTACCGGCTGCGCCGGGGCGAGACGGTGCCCGAGCTGATCCTGGCGAACGTGCCCTATCCCAACGGCATCGCGCTCTCGCCGGACGGCAAGCTGGTCTATCTCGCCGCGACTCGCGCCAACGCCATCTGGCGCTTCATGGCCGAGGCGCCCGATCCAGCCTGGCCGATGGTCGGCACCTTCCTGCAGCTGTCCGGCGGCCTTGGCCCCGACGGGCTCTCGGTCGACGTCTCCGGCCGCCTCGCCATCGCCCAGGCGCAGGCGGGGCGGCTCTATCTCGTCGATGCCCTCGGCGATCCCATCGCCGTGGTGCACACGCCGGGCGGGCTCTGGACGACCTCCTGCGCCTTCTCGCCGGACCAGAAGTCGCTCTTCATCGTCGAGGCGCAGACCGGCAGCGTCTTCCGCATTTCCATGGCCACGCTTCTCGCTGGCTCCGCTTCAGGACATCGCTCATGACCATGCTGACGAAGGACACGCTCAGGGGCTTCGTGCCGGCCGTCGTCACGCCCTTCGACGCGCGCGGCGAGATCATGATCGACGCCTTCTCCGACATCGTCGAGCACCTTATCGGCATCGGCGCACAGGGTATCTGCGTCGCCGGCGACAATGGCGAGAGCTGGGCGCTCGATCGCGACGAGCGCGCCCGCCTGACCCGCATCGCCGTCGAGCGCAGCGCCGGCCGCGTGCCGGTGATGATGGGCTGCACCGCGCCGGGCTCGCGGCAGACGATCCAGTATGCGCAGGCGGCGAAAGATGCCGGTGCCGCTGGCATCCTGGTGATGCCGCAGACCTATGTGCTGAAGGCGACGCGCGAGGAGCTGCTGCGCCGCTTCGAATTGCTCGGCAAGGCGGTCGACATGCCGATCGTGCTCTACAACTCGCCGCGCCGCGCCGTGATCGAGCTCTCGATCGACGATGTCGAGGCGATCACCGGCGTCGCCCCGGTCGTCGGCATCAAGGAATCCAATCGCGACATCGGTCATCTCACCCGCCTGATCCACCGCATGGGCGACAGGATCGCGGTGATGGTGGGCCCGGCCTATTACATCCTCATCGGCAGCGCGCTCGGCGCACCGGGCTTCATCGCCACCGGTCCCGAGCTGCTCGGCAAGACCGCCGGAAGGCTGATGGAGATCGGCCGCAAGGCGCCCGATGCCGACTATGTCGACGCCCATCACAAGCTGACCATCGTCTACGAGACGCTGATGTCGCTCGGCACCTGGCCCTCCTCCTTCAAGGCGGCGCTGAACCTGCAGGGCCTGCCGGCCGGCGTGCCGCGCGACCCGCTGCTGCCGCTCGGCGGAGCCCAGCTCGACAAGCTCCGCGCCACGCTCGACGAGCTCGGCCTGCTGCCCGGCCGCTGAGATGGAGGGCGACCTGCGCATCGGCTCCGTCTCGGCGCGGACGGTCAGCTTCCGCTTCGATGGCGAGATGTTGACCGCACGGGAGGGCGAGACGCTCGCCGCCGCGCTCTATGCACAGGGGCGGCGCACCTTGCGCACCAGCCGTGACGATGGCGGCCCGCGCGGCGCCTTCTGCTTCATGGGTGTCTGCCAGGAATGCGTCGTCTCGATCGACGGCCGGCTGACCGAAGCTTGCCGCACGCAGGTTCATGAGGGGCTGATCGTGGAGTCGGTGCGATGAGCAGCCCCTATGATCTCATCGTGCTCGGCGCCGGTCCCGCTGGCGCAGCAGCAGCGATCAAGGCCCGCAGCCTCGGCCTCTCCGTCGCCGTGATCGACGAGGCGCCGGCAGCCGGCGGTCAGGTTTATCGCGCCCCGTCGCCCGCGCCGACGGCAACACAGCCCGACGCCGACCGGGCGAAGGGCGACGCGTTGCGGGCAAAGCTCGCCGCCAGCGGCGCAGTTCTCTACGCCAACCACCGCGTCTGGTCCCTGACGCCAGGCTTCTCCGTCATTGCGATCGGCCCCGACGGGCCCCTGACACTCGAAGCGTCCAATCTCATCGTCGCCGCTGGCGCGATCGAGCGGCATATCCCGGTCACCGGCTGGACCTTGCCCGGCGTGATCGGACTCGCTGGCGCGACCATCCTGCTCAAGGCCCATGGGGTGCTGCCGGGGCGCCGCGTCGTCGTCGCCGGCTCCGGCCCCCTGCTCCTGCTCGCCGCCAGCAAGATCGTCGCGGCCGGCGGCGAGGTCGCGGCCGTGGTCGATGCCGCGCCTCGCGCAAGCTGGCTCGCCAGGGCCGGCGCCATGCTGGCCCGACCCGATCTGATGGCGAAAGGCGCTGGCTGGCTGCTCGCGCTGCTGAAAGCGCGTGTTCCGATCCATTCCGGCGCGGCCATCCGCACCATCCACGGCACCGACGGCGTCGAAGCCGTCACCATCGGCCCGGTCGATCGCGACTGGCGGCCGGTTGGCGGTGCCGAGCGGACTGTTCCCGCCGACGCCGTCTGCCTCGGCTTCGGCTTGCTGCCCTCGACCGAGGTCACGCGGCTGCTCGGCGCCGAGCATCGCTACGAGCCGGAGCTGGGCGGCTGGGTCCCGGCCGTCGACGCCTCGTTCCAGACCTCCGTCCCCGGGCTGTTCGTCGCCGGTGACGGCGCCGGCGTGCGCGGGGCCGATGCCGCCCCGCTCTCCGGTGAGCTTGCGGCGCTCGGCGTCGCCCGTCGGCTCGGGCGCGGCGGCGATCTCGCCAGCGAGGCGACGAAGATCGAAGCCGACTGGCGCAGATCGAGCCGCTTCGGCGCCGCGATGTCGGCGCTCGCCATGCCGCCGCCCGGCGCAGCCGCGCTGATCGCGCCACAGGCGACCGTCTGCCGCTGCGAAGGCCTCACCCGTGCAACGCTCGACGCCGCGATCGCAGCCGGAGCCAGGGCGCTCGCCGATCTCAAGGCGACGACGCGCTGCGGCATGGGTCCCTGCGGCGGCCGCGTCTGCGGCGAGGCGGCGGCGATGCTGATCGGTGCTGCGACCGGCTGGGATCGCGAGACGATCGGCCAGCCGAGCGCCCGTCCGCCCTTGCGCCCGGTGCCGCTCGCGGCGATCACCGGCGCCTTCGATTACGACGAATTGCCCATCCCCGCCCCGGCTCCGCTATGAGCGCGCTCTACGATCTCGCCGTGATCGGCGGCGGCATATTGGGCAGCGCCGCCGCCTGCCGCGCTGCCGCAGGCGGCATGCGCACCATCGTCATCGAGCAGCAGACGCTCGGCAGCGGCGCCTCGGGCGTCAATGCCGGCACGCTTTCGCTGCAGATCAAGCGCGTCAAGCTGATGCCCTATGCCATCAAGGGCCACGAGCTCTGGGAACGGGCCGGCGAGCGCGTCGGCTTCCACAAGACCGGTGGCATCACCCTCGCCTTCAACCAGCGCGAGGCCGAGCTCCTGCATGAGCGCATGGCCCTGAAGCGCGAGGCCGGCGCGCCGATCGAGCTGATCTCCCCGACGCGGGTCGCAGAGCTCGAGCCCAACCTGTCGCGCAAGGTCGTCGCCGCGAGCTGGTGCGCCGAGGACGGCTACGCCAACGCCAGCCTGTCCGGCGCCTATTACCGCGCTCTGCTCGAAGCCGCCGGCGTCGAGATCCGCGAGCGCACGCCGGTCACGGCGATCGACCGCAGCGGCGGCGCCTTCCAGCTCGCGACGCCAACGGACACCATCCGCGCGACCCGGCTTCTGCTCGCTTGCGGCGCTTGGCTCAGGAGTGCCGGCGCGATGATCGGGTTCGACCTGCCGGTCCGCGCCCGCGTCAACACCGTCTCGGTCACCGAGCGCGGCCCGGCACTGGTCGGCACGGTGATCGGTCACGCCACCGGCCTGCTCACCTTGAAGCAAAAGCCCAATGGCAGCGTCCTGATCGGCGGCGGCTGGCAGGGTACCGGCTCGCCGGACGAAGGCCGCGGCTCGGTCGACCCCGCGACGCTGCTGCCGAATCTGAGACTGGCCATGTTCGCCGTGCCCGGCCTCGATCGCTTCCGCGTGGTGCGCTCCTGGACCGGGTTCGAAGCCAATGTGCCGGACTTCTACCCGCTCGCCGGCGCGGCACCTGGCATCGACAATGCCTTCCTGCTCGGCTGCGTCCGCGGCGGCTACACCATCGGCCCCTATATCGGCGCGCTGATGGGCGACCTCATCCTCGGCCGCGAGCCGGAGCTGCCGCTCTTCGATCCCGGCCGCTTCGCGACCGAGGCCAAGGTCGCGGCTTGACCATCACTCTGCGTTGATTAAACAGAGTTTTGCATATAAACATAATTGAGCAGAGAGGACGGCATGCCGCAAAGATCGTCGATCGAGGTCGCGCGATGAGCGATACGCCAGTCACCAACCGGCTCGCGCCGCGCGCCGAAGACACGGTCGGTCCCTACTACCCCTATTCCTTCATCGACGGCGACCGCAGCGACCTGACGCGCCTGCATTGCGGGCTGAGCGTCGGGCCGCAGGGACAGCAGATCATCCTGCGCGGCCGCCTGCTCGACAGCGACGGCGCGATCGTCGACGACGCGCTGGTCGAGTTCTGGCAGGCCAACGCCGCCGGCATCCTGCGCACGCCGGACAATAACGGCCATCCCCTGCTCGACCCGTTCTTCGACGGCTTCGGCCGGCTGATCACCACAACCGAACCTTTTGCCTTCAGGACGATCAAGCCGGGCGCGCTTCCCGCCGAGGGCGGCATGGCGGCACGCGCGCCGCACATCACCATGACGATGTTCTCCGACGGGATCACCCGGCTGGTCACGCAGATCTTCTTCGACGACGAGTCGAAGGCGAACGCGCAGGACCCGCTGCTGGCGAGCCTGCCGCCGGAACTGCGCGAGCGCCTGATCGCCAGGCGGGTCGAGGCACCTGCGGACGGCCCGGCGGTCTACGAGATCGCGATCGTGATGCGCGGCCCGGGCGAGACGCCCTTCTTCGACGACCTTTCGAGCTGAACGGAGGGCAAGCGATGTCCCTGATCATCGACCGCGGCCGGCTGATGCTGCCGGGCCCCACCGACGGAGCGGCGGAACGGCGCGTGCCGAGCGAGCGGCTGCATCTGATCCCCGAGGCGGCGCGGCGCAGCTTCGTGCCCTGGGTGAGTGATCTGCCCGGCCTCAAGCTCGGCGAGAACGACCTGACCCGGATCGCGCCCGGCCGGCCGCAAGCCGAAGGCGAGGTCATCGAGATCTCCGGCCATGTCCTCGACGAGTTCGGCCGCCCGGTCCGCAACACGCTGGTCGAGATCTGGAACGCCAACACATGGGGCCGCTACACCCATGTGAAGGACCCGGTGCGCGAGCGGCTCGACCCGAACTTCCTCGGCTTCGGCCGGACGATGACCGACGAGGCCGGTCGCTATCGCTTCCGCACCATCATGCCCGGCTCCTACCTGGCGCGGCCGGACATCGACCGCTGGCGCCCGGCCCATGTCCATGTCTCGATCCGCGGCGGCTCGGCCAGGCTGATCGCCCAGATGTATTTCGCCGGCGATCCGCATCTTGCCCGCGACCCGATGTTCATCCTGCTCGGCGAAGCCCAGCCGCGCCATTTTGGCAATCTCGTCGGCCAGGGCCCGCGTGGCGAGGCGCTCTATCGCTGGGACATCGTCATCGGCGGGCGCAACACGGCGTATTTCGAGAGCTAAAGCGGCTCGCCTAGGCGGCCGCCTTGCGTCGCTCCGTGACGGTCAATGCAAGGCCGCCCAGCACCAGCAGGACGCCGAGCACGAAGAACAGCCCGAGTTCGTCGCCGAACATAGCGGCGGCGGCGGCGACACCGACGACCGGCTGCAGATACTGGATGCCGGCCGCGATGCGCGCCGGCACCGTGCGCAGCAGATGCAGCCAGAGGAACAGGCCCGCCACCGTCACGACGATGCCGAGATAGACCGCCGTCGCGAGGCCCGTGGCCGTCACCTCGAACGGGACATGCCACATCTCCCAGGCCGTCCAGGGCAGCAGCGCCAGGAAGCCGAAGACCGTGCTCCAGGCGGCAACGGTGGCGGTGCCATACTGTTCGGTCAGCTCGACGCTCCAGACATAGTAGAAGGCGATGGTCAGCGCCGAGAGCAGCACCAGCGCCGCGCCGGTGAGCGTGGTCTGCGAGGTCGCGACAGCCGCGTCGCCGCGGCCGGAGGCGACCAAAGCGATGCCGGCGAAGGCGGCCAGCAGCCCCAGCGCCTGCAAACCAGACACCGATTGGCGCAAGCGCGCCGCCGCGAAGACGACGACGAAGATCGGGATGGTCGCCGAGATGATGGTCGCGACGGAGGCCGAGGTGCCGACGACGCCGAAGGTCTGCGCCACCTGACCGATGCCGATACCGAGGACGCCGAGGGCGGCGACGCGCGGCAGCGCCCGGCGCGGCAGGCGCTGCTTGCCGATGACGAGCAGGAACATCAACGGTAGCGCGATCCCGAAGCGCAGCGCGGTCAGCGTCAGCGGCGGCAGCGTCAGCAGGCCGAGCTTGGTGATGGGAATCGAGACGCCCCACATCAGCGCCAGCAGCAGCATCGCAGCGAAGCTGCCGACGGAGGGGCTGTAGCGGGTGGCGAGCGCCGTTTGGCTCATGGGGCGGTCTTCATGCGTCAGGAGCGCGTTGCGAAGGCGTTGCGTGACCGCAGGCTCTAGGTCTTCCGCGGCCGCCCGACAAACCATTTGTCGTCACGTCATGAGTGAGCAACACTCACGCATGAACTCGCGATTCAATCGCCTTCCACCGCTGCAGACGCTCCGCGCCTTCGAGGCGGCCGGGCGGCTGTCGAGCATGACGCTGGCGGCGCAGGAGCTGAACCTCACCCATGGCGCGGTGAGCCGCCATGTTAAGACACTGGAAGCGCATCTGAGCGTCGCCCTGTTCAAACGCCTGACCCGGCAGATCGTGCTGACCGAGGCCGGCGCTGAGTTCCTCGCGGTCGTCACCCGCAGCCTGGCCGAGCTGACGCGGGAAGCCGAGCGGCTGCGCAGCCTGAATGTCGCGACGCGCCTGACGCTCAGCACGAGCGTCTCGCTCGCCAGCAAGTGGCTGGCGCCGCGCCTGCACCGGCTGATGGTGCGCCTCCCGGACTATGACGTGCATCTCGACGTCACCGACATCAATGTCGAGTTGGCCGACGGCCGCATCGATGCCGCCGTGCGCTATGGCACCGGGCATTACCCCCACGCCGTCGCGGAGCAGATCCTCGACGAGACCGTCACGCCGGTGTGCAGCCCCGCTTATTTGAGCGAGATCGGCGCCCGGGTTTCGCCGACGGAGCTGACGGGCTGCATCCTGTTGCATGAGGATCGCATGCTGGCGAACTGGGAGCAGTGGTTCGCTCTGACGGGCCTGGCGAAGCTGCGCAGCCGCGGCCCGGCCTACAGCCATGGCAGCCTCGCCATCGAGGCCGCCCTGCGCGGCGAAGGCGTGGCGCTCGGCCGCAGCGTGCTCGTGGCGGAGGACCTCGCCGCCGGGCGCCTCGTCGCGCCCTTCCCCGAGCTGACGCTCAAGGCCGAACGCGGCTACGATCTGGTCTACCGTCCTGGCAACCAGGATCATCCCAAGGTCTGTGCCGTGCGCGACTGGCTCGCCGACGAGATCCGGCTGTTTCTGAACAGCACCGGCTGACAGGCCGACGCCCTCGCGAGCGAGGACGGCTGCTCCTCATGGGCACCGCCTTCACTCGTAGCGCGCTTCCAGGCGCCGATCGACCGCCAGCGCCGCCAGCGTGCAGAGCGCGCCGGAAAGCAGGTAGATGCCGACCCAGGCGAGGCCGAACGTGCTTGACACCGTCAGCGCAACCAGCGGCGCGAAGCCCGCGCCGAGCAGCCAGGCGAGGTCGGAAGTCAGGGCCGCGCCGGTGTAGCGGTAGTTCGCACCGAAGCTGCTGGCGACCGCGCCGGCCGTCTGGCCATAGGACAGCCCGAGCAGGCCGAAGCCGATGATCACATAGATCGTCTGCCCCGCCTGGCTGTCACCGAAGAGCAGCGGTGCGACAATGCTCGACAGGCTGAACAGGCCGATCATCGCGCCGGAGAGCAGCAGCGTGTTGCGTCGTCCGATCTGGTCGGCGATCAGGCCGGAGGTGACGATCGCCCCGGCCCCGACCACGCCGCCGGCAGCCTGCACCAGCAGGAACTCGGAGACCGAGCGGTTGGTGAAGAGGTTGATCCAGCTGACCGGGAAGATCGTGACGAGATGGAACAGCGCGAAGCTCGCCAATGGCACGAAGGCGCCGAGGAGGAGCGTGCTGCCACGGGCGCGGATCAGCTCGGAGGTCCGCACCGGCACGAGCTCGCGCGTGGTCATCAGCTCTGCGAATTCATGGGTCGCGACCATGCGCAGCCGCGCGAACAATGCGACGACGTTGATGGTGAGCGCGACGAAGAAGGGATAGCGCCAGCCCCAGCCGAGGAAATCCTCCTTCGAGAGCGCGCCCTCGAAATAGGCGAAGAGCCCGGCGGCAAGGATGAAGCCGAAGGGCGCGCCGAGCTGCGGCAGCATGGCGTACCAGCCGCGCCGGTTGGCAGGGGCGTTCAGCGCCAGCAGCGAGGACAGGCCGTCCCAGGCGCCGCCGAGCGCGATGCCCTGCAGCAGGCGGAAGGCCGCAAGGATGACGCAGGACCAGATGCCGATCGTCTGGTAGCCCGGCAAAAAGGCGATCGCGGCAGTCGAGCCGCCGAGCAGAAAGAGCGCAGCCGTGAGCTTGGTCGTCCGGCCGTAATTGCGGTCGATCGCGAAGAACAGCACCGAGCCGAGCGGGCGCGTCACGAAAGCCAGCGCGAAGATGCCGAACGCGTAAAGCGTGCCGGTGAGCCGGTCGACGAAGGGAAAGACCAGCTCGGGGAAAACCAGCACGCAGCCGAGGCCGAAGACGAAGAAGTCGAAATATTCCGAGGTTCGCCCGATGATGACGCCGAGCGCGATATCGGCCGGGCTGACGTGGTCCCGCCGATGATCTTCCGCCGGCAGGGCCGATGGCTGGATGGTCGCGTCAGCGCTCATGACCGCGAATTCCTAAGCTGGCGGCCGCCCGGAGAGACCGGACTTGCCCGCACCTCTGACAAATGGATACGGTGGATAGAAGCAACACGTCAAACTGCCGCAATGGGACAGATTGTCTTATGTGCGGCGCGAAAGAATGGACCTAGAGAACGGCGGTCCCCGGAACAGGGAGGTCTCGACTCTCTTGCGGATCTTTCGAGCGATAGCGGTTCTGCCGCTCTTTGCGCTGCTCGGCGGCTGCCAATGGGTGCTGCTGGCGCCGTCAGGCGATGTTGCACTGCAACAACGAAACCTGCTTCTGGCCTCCACCGCGCTGATGCTGCTCGTCATCGTTCCGGTGATGGCGCTGACGATCTTCTTCGCCTGGCGCTACCGCGCCTCGGCCAAGGCGAGCTACGATCCCGACTGGAACCACTCGCTGCCGCTCGAGGTGGTGATCTGGTCGGTGCCGCTGCTGATCATCATCGTCATCGGCGCGATGACCTGGATGGGCACGCATCTGCTCGACCCCTATCGGCCGCTCAACCGTATCAGCGCCAGCAAGCCGGTGGTCGAGGCGCGGGCGGGCAGCACCGCGGTCAGGAAGCAGCCGCTGGTGATCGAGGTCGTGGCGCTCGACTGGAAATGGCTGTTCCTCTACCCCGCCCAGGGCATCGCCTCGCTCAACGAGGTGGTGGCGCCGGTCGACCAGCCGATCGAGTTCCGCATCACCTCCTCCGCGGTGATGAACTCGCTCTTCATTCCCGCGCTCGCCGGCCAGATCTACGCCATGCCGGGCATGCAGACCAAGCTCAACGCCGTGATCAACCATGCCGGCGAATTTGAGGGCTTCTCGGCCAATTACAGCGGCGCCGGCTTCTCCGACATGCGCTTCCGCTTCCGCGGCGTCGACGATGCCGCCTTCGGCGACTGGGTGCAGGGCGCGATCCGCAACGGCACGACGCTCGGGCGCGAGGAATACCTCGTGCTGGAGCGGCCGAGCGAGCGCGAGCCGGTCCGCTATTTCCGCGACATCCCGTCCGATCTCTTCACCGCCATCCTCAACATGTGCGTCGATCGCGCCAAGATGTGCACGCGCGACATGATGGCGATGGACGCCAGGGGTGGCGGCGGCAAGGAGGGCATCCATACCGTCACAGCGCTCGAATACGACAAGAGCGTGCGCCGCGGCGGGCAGCCATTGCCGCCACGCCCCTTCGTGATGGCGATCTGCACGCCGACCGATGTCTACGGCGCTGCGGGCGTAACCGCCCGCGCCGTCAACTGAGCCGCACGCGCGAGCCGAGGAACCGATGACTTCCTATCCCGACTGGTGGAAGCTCCTCTTCGGACGCTTCACCCTCGAAGCAATCCCCTATCACGAGCCGATCCTGATCGGGACCTTCGCCGCCGTGGCGCTCGGCGGCCTCGTGCTCGTCGCACTGATCACCCGGTTCAAGCTCTGGGGCTATCTCTGGCACGAGTGGTTCACCAGCGTCGACCACAAGAAGATCGGGGTCATGTACATGATCCTGGGCGTCGTCATGCTGCTGCGCGGCTTCGCCGACGCGCTGATGATGCGCGGCCAGCAGGCGATCGCCTTTGCCGGCAACGAGGGCTATCTGCCGCCCCACCACTACGACCAGATCTTCACCGCCCATGGCGTGATCATGATCTTCTTCGTGGCCATGCCCTTCGTCACCGGCCTGATGAACTATGTCGTGCCGCTGCAGATCGGCGCGCGCGACGTCGCCTTCCCCTTCCTCAACAATTTCAGCTTCTGGATGACGGTCGGCGGCGCCGTGCTGATCATGGCCTCGCTCTTCATCGGCGAGTTCGCCAAGGTCGGCTGGCTCGCCTATCCACCGCTGTCGGGAGCCGCCTACTCGCCCGGGGTAGGCATGGACTACTATCTCTGGGGCCTGCAGATCGCCGGCATCGGCACGACCTTGTCCGGGGTCAACCTGATCGCGACCATCGTCAAGATGCGCGCGCCCGGCATGGACATGATGAAGATGCCGGTCTTCACCTGGACGTCGCTGTGCACCAACGTGCTGATCGTCGCGACCTTCCCGATCCTGGCGGCGACGCTCGCTTTGCTGACGCTCGACCGCTATGTCGGCACCAACTTCTTCACGAACGATCTCGGCGGCAACCCGATGATGTACGTGAACCTGATCTGGATCTGGGGCCACCCGGAGGTCTACATCCTGATCCTGCCGATCTTCGGCGTGTACTCGGAGGTAGCGTCGACCTTCTGCGGCAAGCGCCTCTTCGGCTACACCTCGATGGTCTATGCGACGGTGGTCATCACCATCCTGTCCTACCTGGTCTGGCTGCACCACTTCTTCACGATGGGCTCGGGCGCCAGCGTGAACTCCTTCTTCGGCATCACGACGATGATCATCTCGATCCCGACGGGAGCGAAGATCTTCAACTGGCTGTTCACGATGTACCGTGGCCGCATCCGCTTCGAACTGCCGATGATGTGGCTCCTCGCCTTCATGATCACCTTCGTCATCGGCGGCATGACCGGCGTCATGCTCGCGGTGCCGCCGGCCGATTTCGTGCTGCACAACAGCCTGTTCCTGATCGCCCATTTCCACAACGTCATCATCGGCGGCGTGGTCTTCGGCGTCTTCGCCGGCATCGCCTACTGGTTCCCCAAGGCCTTCGGCTTCAAGCTCGACCGGTTCTGGGGGCTCCTCTCCTTCTGGTTCTGGGTGATCGGCTTCTACGTCGCCTTCATGCCGCTCTACATCCTCGGCCTGATGGGCGTGACGCGGCGCCTCAGCCGCTTCGAGGACCCGTCCCTGCAGATCTGGTTCGTGATCGCCGCGGCGGGCGCCCTGCTGATCGCGCTCGGCATCCTCTGCTTCCTGATCCAGATCGGCGTCAGCATCCTGCGCCGCGAGCAATTGCGCGACACGACCGGCGACCCCTGGGACGGGCGCACGCTGGAATGGTCGACCTCGTCGCCGCCGCCGGCCTACAACTTCGCCTTCACCCCGATCGTGCACGACCTCGACGCTTGGGCGGACATGAAGAAGCGCGGCTATAGCCGCCCGCTCGCCGGCTTCCGGCCGATCCACATGCCCCGGAACACCGGCGCCGGGGTGATCATCGCCGGGCTGGCGACGATCTGCGGCTTTGCCCTGATCTGGTATATCTGGTGGCTGGCGGCGCTCTCCTTCGTCGGCGTGCTCGCTGCCGTGATCATCCACACCTTCAATTACGACCGCGACTTCAACATCCCGGCCGACGAGGTCGTACAGGCCGAAGACGCGCGTACCCAGCTTTTGGGCCGGGCCTGAGGGGCGATGATGGCGAAGGCAACAGCGCAGACCGCAGGCACCGCCCCGGCTTTCTACGTCACCGAGGAAGAGCACGCGCACCCGGGCGGCTCGACCATGCTCGGCTTCTGGCTCTATCTGATGAGCGACTGCCTGGTCTTCGCAGTCCTCTTCGCCACCTATGGCGTGCTCGGGCGCAATTACGCCGCCGGCCCCTCCGGCGCGGACCTGTTCGACCTACGGCTGGTCGCGGTCAACACCGCCATGCTGCTGTTCTCCTCGATCACCTATGGCTTCGCCATGCTGGCGATGGACAAGGGCCGGCAGGCGGCGATGCAGGGCTGGCTGGTCGTCACCGCGCTGTTCGGCCTCGCCTTCCTCGCGATCGAGCTCTACGAGTTCGCCCATCTGATCCACGAGGGCGCGACGCCGATGCGCAGCGCCTTCCTGTCCTCCTTCTTCACGCTGGTCGGCACGCACGGGCTGCACGTCACCTTCGGCCTGATCTGGCTCGCCGTGCTGATGACGCAGGTCTCGAAGCACGGGCTGATCGAGGCCAATCGGCGCCGGCTGATGTGCCTCAGCATGTTCTGGCACTTCCTCGACGTCGTCTGGATCGGCGTCTTCACCTTCGTCTACCTGATGGGCGTGCTGAAATGAGCGCTAGCCAGACTCCTGCCGAGGCCCACGGCCACGATCACGACGGGCACGACTCCCACGGCGCGGCGCATGGCAGCCTGCGCGGCTACATCACCGGCTTCCTGCTCTCCGTCGTCCTGACCGCGATCCCGTTCTGGCTCGTCATGAACGACGTGCTGGGCAATTCGACGCTGACGGCGATCGTGATCATGCTCTTCGCCGCCGTGCAGATCATCGTGCACATGGTCTATTTCCTGCACATGAACGGCCGCTCCGAGGGTGGCTGGATCATGCTGGCGCTGATCTTCACCATCATCGTCGTCGCGATCGCGCTTGCCGGCTCGCTCTGGGTGATGTTCCACCTCAACACCAACATGATGCCCGACATGCACCGGATGTGAGGCCTGGCACATGTCTGCCGGCGCTGAGCGACGGCGCGGCGACGCCGCCCGGACGGTCTTCGTCGCCGGGCTCTGCCTCACCACGCTGGTCTGCGCCGGGCTCGGCGTCTGGCAGGTCCAGCGGCGCAGTTGGAAGCTCGATTTGATCGCCCGCACCGAGGAACGCCTGCGGGCCGCGCCGATCGCTGCCCCCGGTCCGGCGGACTGGCCGGCGATCACGGCCCGGACGGACGAATATCGCCGCGTCGCCCTGCAAGGCCGTTACCTTGACGCGCCCGAGACCCTGACCATGGCGGTGACCGAGCGCGGTCCCGGCTTCTGGGTGCTGGCGCCGTTCCGGGCCGATGCCGGCTTCACCGTCCTCGTCAATCGCGGTTTCGTGCCGGACGACAAGCGTGCTCCCGACGAGCGCTCCAAGGCTGCCGCAGGCGAAACGAAACTGGCCGGACTGCTCAGGCTGAGCGAGCCGGGCGGCGGCTTCCTGCGCGCCAACGATCCCGCAGCCGGCCGCTGGTATTCGCGCGACGTCGCGGCGATCGCGCTGGCGCGGCAGCTCGGCCCGGTCGCGCCCTATTTCGTCGACGCCGACGCGACCGCCGAGCCCGGCCCGCTACCCCAGGGCGGCATGACCCAGCTCGCCTTCCGCAACGCCCATCTGGTCTATGCGCTGACCTGGTTCTGCCTGGCCTTGATGAGTGCAGGGGCCGTGGCCTACCTGGTTAGGGCGGGATCGGACGAGATCCAACCGGACTGACACGCGGGGGAACAAGCGCTTACGATAGCGCGTCGAAGGCCTTGGCTTGGCCGAATCCGCCCACACATGCCAAGACACGCAGATCAAGACATGCGTGGCGCCGCAGTTGCGAACGCCGGGAACAGGACGATGCGCCACGTGACCAGCCTGATCGATCGCATGCGGCTCGAAGCGCCCGAGATGAACCGGGCCGAGCGCAGCGTCGCCGAGACTATTCTCAGCGACATCGACGGCGCCGCCCGGATCAGCACGCGCGACCTCGCCACGCAGGCGCAGGTCAGCGAACCGACGGTGGTGCGCTTCGCCCGCCGCATGGGCTGCGACGGCTTCACCGACTTCAAGATCCGGCTGGCGCAGGAATACGCGATCGGCCGGATGTATCTCGCCGCCGAGCGCCAGCAGCCGGCCGATACCGGCAACGAGGTCGCCGAGCACGTCTACAATGCGACAGTGCAGGCACTGGCCATGGCCTTCAACGACCATGATCCGCAGGCGATCGAAGCGGCCGTCGACGTGCTCGACAAGGCCCGCCGGGTGTTCTGCTTCGGCGTCGGCGGCAGCTCGGCCAATGTCGCCGCCGAGGCGGAGAACCGGCTGTTCCGCCTCGACGTGGCGGCCTCCTCGACCGCCGACCCCTATCAGCAGCGCGTCATGGCCGCGACCTGCGGGCCCGAGGATGTGCTCCTGATCTTCTCGGTTACCGGCAAGCCGCGTTCGCTGCTCGACAGCGCCGAGATCGCCCGCAGCCAGGGCGCCGGGGTCGTCGCGGTCACCCATCCGCCGAGCCCGCTCGCCGAACTCGCCAGCGTGCTGGTGCCGCTGCAGGCCTTCGACGAGGAGAAGTTCTTCTACATGCCCAACCGCGGCCGCTACGGGCAGCTCTTCCTGCTCGACTGCATGGCGACGCTGCTGGGCGCCCGCCGCATGAAGATCGTCTCGAAGAAGCTCTGGCGCGCCCGCGCCACCCTGATCGCCCTGCACGGCAGCACCGACGGTCAGCCGATCGGCGATTGATCTCAGTTTTGGTAATTTTACTACATTTTCAGTTCCAGTGAAGGGAACGAGGTCGCTCGGCGCGAGCCTTCCATGGGAGAAATCGCGTCAATAGATAACTATTTCAACACGATAAACTGTACAGTCTCGCCAAAGAGCAGACCTCCGATGGCACCCTGAAGGCATGTGCAAGCGCCTCTCCATCAAGGCGCACCCGAGCAAATCGCACAGGCTTTCATCTTCTTGATTGACAATAAATGTAATTTAGCTACATAGCCGGGCGCCGCGTCATGCGCCAACGACAGAAGACGAGCCAAGCCATGCAATCTGCCGACGGAACGATCGTTTCCTTCCAGTTCGACGAGGTCGTGGTTCCCGCCCACCCCGGGGTGATCAACTCGGACAGCCTGGCCAAGCCCCTGCACATGCTGCCCGTCGGCGGCAAGGCGAGCTGGAGCGTGCAGTTCGACGAATTGCCCAAGCTCATCGTCCGGATGACCCTGAAGAACGGCGTCGTCGGCATCGGCGAGTTCTACCGCGACCATGAATGGCCGCGCATCGAGGCGATCTGCGCCAACCTGCTCGGCCAGTCGGTGTTCGACCTGCCGCTCCAGGACCTGCCGCTGCCGCTCTGCCGCGAATATGACGGCTTCGAATGCGTGATCTGGGACGCCTATGCCAAGACCCTCGGCGTGCCGATGCACCGCCTGCTCGGCGGCGCCATCCGTGACCACGTCAATGTCAGCGCCTGGTCGAGCCACCGCACCCAGGACGAAGTCGGCCCCTGGGTGAAGCGCTATTTCGAGCAGGGCTACAAGGTCATCAAGTTCAAATGCGACCTTGAGGACGACGTCGCCGGCTGGTGCGCGCGCATCAAGGAATACGCGCCTGGGATGAAGGTGATCTTCGATCCCAACCAGCGCTGGGAGAACTCCGGCAATGCCCGCCCGATCATCCGGGAGCTGGAGAAGGTCGGCAACGTCCTCCTGCTCGAAGACCCGCTGCCGCGTTGGATGCTGCAGGATTTCGCGGAACTGCGCCGCTTCTCCTCGATCCCGATCGTGCTGCACGTCTCGCTGCCCTATGTCTATCAGGGCCAGCGGCCGCATGACGCGATCAACGCCATCGCTCATGGCGCGGTCGACGGCTTCAACTTCAATTGCGGCCTCGCCAAGTTCCAGACGCTCGACCACATCGCCGCGACCGCCGGCGTCTATTGCTGGCACGGCTCGGAGGTCGATCTCGGCATCCTCGAGGCGATGTATGTGCACCAAGCCGCGGCGGCGAAGAGCTGCGTCTGGCCGAGCGACATCTTCGGCCGGATGATCCGCAGCCACGATCTGCTCGCCAAGCCGCTGACCTTCGAGCCGCCGCATGTGCGCATCCCCGATGAGGGACCAGGCCTCGGCATCACCCTCGACGAAGCCGCCATCGCCCGCTTCCGCGTCGGCGGCCGCACGATTTCCTGAACAGCGAGCTCACACCATGCGTTGGGAAACCCTGACGACCAACGAGGTTGGCGCACTCGATCGCGACATCCCGGTCGTGCTGAACGTCGCCGCGATCGAGCAGCACGGCCCGCATCTGCCGCTGGAGACCGACGCCGTCATCGGCGACCATTTCCTGCAGGCGCTCGAGCAGCGCCTCGGCGATCGGGTCCTGATCCTGCCGCAGGTGAAAGTCTGCTGCTCCGAGCACCATATGGATTTCGCCGGCACGCTCAGCGTCCGCCACGAGACCTTCCTGGCCTATGTCGGCGACATCCTTGAAAGCGTCGCTCGCCACGGCTTTCGCAACATCGTGCTGTTCAACAGCCATGGCGGCAACCAGGCGATCGGCCAGGTGCTGCTGGAGACTTTCGGCACGAAGCATCGCGACTGCCGCGTCGCCTTCCTGACCTGGTGGCGGCTCGCCGCCAAGGAACTCGGCGCCATCCGCGAGAGCGCCTTTGCCGGCGTCAACCATGCCTGCGAGTTCGAGACCTCGCTGATGCTGCTCGGCGCGCCCGAAAGTGTCCGCACCGCGCTGGTCTCAGGCATGAGCTATGTCGAGACCCATGACTGGGCCAATGCCGACATGATCCTGCCGGCCCGCGGCGCCCTCTTCCGCTCGATGCATGAGATGTCCGGCGGCACCGGCGTCGTCGGCGACCCTTCGCTCGCCACCCGCGAGAAGGGGCAGGCCATCACTGCCGCCGTGGTCGCGCAACTGGCCCATGTGGTGGAGACGATCCGACAGCGCTGACGAAAGCCGCTCACTGAGTTCAAGAACGACAGGCAAGAACGAGAGGGAGGAAATCAAGATGTTGCAGAAATTGGCCCGGATCGGCGCAGCGGCGCTCGCCGTTGCAGTCGCAGGCGTGGGGACGCCTGCTCTCGCCCAGCAGAAGGGCGGCGCGATCAACGTCGCCACGATCGGCGAGCCCAACACGCTCGACCCGATGGTCGCCGCCGGCGACCTCCTGGGCATGATCACCCAGCATTTCTACGAAACGCTCTACACCTTCGACAAGAACTGGGCGCTGACGCCGCTGCTGGCCGAGACGCTTCCGCAGATCAGCGACGGCGGCAAGATCTACACCATCCCGCTGCGCCAGGGCGTCACCTTCCACAACGGCAAGGCGATGACGGCGCAGGATGTCGTCGCCTCGCTGAAGCGCTGGACCGAACTGGCCTCGCGCGGCAAGCTCGTCGCCGACAACATCGCCGCCATCGAGGCCACCGACGACAAGACGGTCAAGATCACGCTGAAGGCCCCGTTCGCGCCGCTGACCGCGCTGCTCGCCTTCAACAACTCGGCCGCGGTGATCATGCCGGCCGACAAGATGGAGAACCCGATCAAGGAGGTGATCGGTACCGGGCCCTATCAGCTCAAGGAGCGCAAGCCCGACCAGTACATCCAGCTGACCCGCTTCGACGGCTACAAGCAGCGCCAGGGCGAGCCCGACGGCTTCGGCGGCGCGCGCAAGCAGTATCTCGACGAGATCCGCTTCGTGCCGGTGCCGGACGCCAACACCCGCGTCGAGGGCGCCCTCGCCGGCCAGTTCGACTTCGCCGACCTGATCCCGGTCGAGGCGTTCGACCGGCTGAAGGGCCAGGCCAAGACCGAGCCGGTGCTGATGCAGGGCTTCGGCTGGCCGATGTTCATCATGAACAACAAGCAGGGCATGATGACGTCGAAGGACATGCGCAAGGCTGTCCAGGCGGCGCTCAATGCCGAGGACATGCTGGCCGCGGCCTTCGGCAAGCCCGAATTCTACAAGGTCGACGGCGCCATGTACCCGGAGGGCTATGCCTGGCGCAGCGACGCCGGCATCAAGGCCTACAACCAGGGCGACGCCGACAAGGCCAAGGCCCTGGCCAAGACCGCCAAATATGACGGCGCCCCGATCCGCATCCTGACCAGCCGGCAATACGAATTCCACTACAAGATGGCGCAGGTCGCGGCCGAATACCTCAAGGCTGCCGGCCTCAAGGTCGATCTCCAGGTCGTCGATTGGGCGACGCTGGTGCAGCGACGCGCCGAGCCGGCCCTGTGGGACATCTTCATCACCCATAGCCCGTTCCTGGCGGAGCCCGCTTTGATCGCGCCGCTGCCGGACAGCTATCCCGGCTGGTGGGCGAGCGAAGCCAAGAACAAGCTGCTCTCGGCCCTCAACGCCGAGTCGGACGAGAAGAAGCGCATCGCCATCTTCGCAGACCTACAGAAGCTGATCTTCGAGGAGGTGCCCTTCTACAAGGTTGGTGACTTCGCCGCCCTCAGCGCCAAGGCCCCGCGCCTTGCCGGCTACACGGCCTCGCCCTGGCCGTATTTCTGGAACGCCTCGCTCAAGCCGTGAGCGGCTGACGCGGCCGCCAGGCCGCTTGCGCAAGACCCGTGGCCGCGCCAGGCGCGCCGCCACGGGCAAGCGACGAACGCTTCAAGAAACACGAAAAGGGGGGCAGGCGATGACGCGATATGTGATGCAGCGCATCCTCGGCATGCTGGCGGTCATGTTCACCGTCGTGACGATCGTCTTCATCATCGTCCGCGTCGCGCCGGGCGATCCGGCCGCCGTTATGCTCGGCCCCGACGCGACGGCCGCCGACATCGCCGGCCTGCGCAGCCGGCTCGGCCTCGACCAGTCGCTGCCGACGCAATACGTGCTCTTCCTCGGCCAATTGCTGCGCGGCGATCTCGGCCAGTCGATCTTCCTCAACATGCCCGTGCTCAGCGCTCTCGCCGAGCGGGCCGAGCCGACCTTCTTCCTCACCTTGTTCTCGATCCTGATCGCCAGCGCGATCGCGCTGCCGGTCGGCATCCTCTCGGCCTATAAGCGCGGCTCGCTGTTCGACCAGGTCGCGACGACTTTCGCGATGTTCGCCGCGAGCATTCCGAGCTTCTGGCTCGGGCTGATCCTGATCCAAGTCTTCGCCGTGCGCTATGGCTGGATGCCGGCCTCCGGCTATGGCGGCCCCGACGCCTCCTTCCTCGAGCGGCTGCGCCATCTCGTCCTGCCGGCGCTGGCGCTCGGCATCGTCTCCTCGGCGCTGATCACCCGCTTCACCCGCGCCTCGATGCTCGACGTGCTCAACGACGACTATGTCCGCACCGCCCGCTCCAAGGGCATGGGCGAATGGGGCGTGGTGATGAAGCACGCCTTCAAGAACGCGCTGATCCCGGTGCTGACGGTGGTCGGCCTCACCGCGGCGCTGCTGATCTCGGGCGCGGTGGTGACGGAAACCGTGTTCAGCCTGCCCGGCATCGGCAACCTCGTCGTCTCGGCGGTGCTGCGCCGCGACTATCCGGTCATACAGGGCGCGCTGCTGGTGATCGCCGCCCTCTATGTGCTGATCAACTTCCTGATCGACATGCTCTATCTCGCGATCGATCCAAGGGTGCGCTACTGATGGCCGCCTCCTCCGCTCCCGCCGGCCGCCCGCGGCTCGCCAGCCTGATCCTGCAGCGCAAGACGCTGCTGATCGGCCTCATCGTCCTCACGATCATCGCGCTGCTCGCGATCCTCGCGCCGCTGATCGCGCCCTATTCGCCGAGCCGGCTCTCGGTGGTCAATCGCCTGAAGCCGCCGAGCGAGCGCTGGTTCTTCGGCACCGACGAGTTCGGCCGCGACGTCTTCAGCCGCACCATCTATGCCGGCCAGCTCTCGCTGCTGGTCGGCGCGGCGGCGACCGTGCTCGCCGCGGTGCTGGGCATCACGCTCGGCCTGATGGCCGGCTTCTTCCGCAAGCTCGACGGCGTCATCGCCCGCATCATCGACGCGATGATGGCCTTCCCCGATATCCTGCTGGCGATCTCGCTGGTCGCGGCGCTCGGCCCCTCGCTCGCGACCGTCATCGTCGCGCTCGGCATCGTCTATGCGCCGCGCCTCGCCCGCATCGTCCGCGCCTCGACGCTGATCATCCGCGAGCTGCCCTATGTCGAGGCGGCACGGGCTCTCGGCGTGCCGACCTGGAAGATCATGACGCGCCATGTCCTGCGCAATCTGGTCTCGCCGATCCTGGTCCAGGCCACCTTCATCTTCGCCTATGCGATGCTGGCGGAGGCGAGCCTGTCCTTCCTCGGCGTCGGCGTCAGCCCGGAGATCCCGACCTGGGGCACGATGATCGCCGGCGGGCGCCAGTATATCGGCCAGGCCGACTGGATGATGCTGTTCCCGGGCGCCGCGATCGTGCTGACCGTGCTGTCGCTGCAGCTCGTCGGCGACGGCCTGCGCGACCTGCTCGATCCGCGCCTGCGAAAGGATCTGTGACGATGGCGACCCTGGAACCAGCCGCCGTCACCACGCCCCGCGCCGACGACGACATCCTGCTCAAGGTCGAGGACCTGCAGACCCACTTCCTGATCGGCTCCAGCGCGATCAAGTCGGTCGACGGCGTCAGCTTCTCGCTGCGCCGCGGCCAGACGCTGGCGGTGGTCGGCGAATCCGGCTCCGGCAAATCGGTGACCAGCCTCACCATCATGCGGCTGCTCGCCCATCCCGGACGCATCGTCGGCGGGAGCATCCTCTACCGGTTGCGCAGCGGCGAGACCGTCGACCTCGCGCAAATTCCGGAGAAGCGCATGCGCGCCATCCGCGGCAGCGAGATCGCGATGATCTTCCAGGAGCCGATGACGAGCCTCAACCCGCTCTTCACCGTCGGCGACCAGATCATGGAGATGATCCTGCTGCACGAGAATATGTCGCGCAGCCAGGCGCGGGCGCGAGCCAAGCAGATGCTCGAACTGGTCGAGATCCCCGCGGCCGAGCGGCGCCTCGCGCAGTACCCGCACGAAATGTCGGGCGGCATGCGCCAGCGCGTGATGATCGCGCTCGCTTTGTCCTGCAATCCATCGCTGCTGATCGCCGACGAGCCGACCACGGCGCTCGACGTCACCATCCAGGCGCAGATCCTCGATTTGCTGCGCCGGCTTCAGGCCGAGATCGGCATGAGCATCCTGTTCATCACCCACAATCTCGGAGTCGTCGCCGAGATCGCCCATGAGGTCGCGGTGATGTATGCCGGCAGAGTCGTCGAGCAAGGGCCGGTCGGCGGCCTGTTCGCGCGCCAGCGCCACCCCTATACGCGCGGCCTGCTCGCCTGCATTCCCGACGCCCGGCGCGACCGCATCCCCGGCCAGGGCCGGGCCCTGCTCAACGCCATCCCGGGCAATGTTCCGAGCCCGCTCGCCTTGCCGCCCGGCTGCTCCTATGCGCCGCGCTGTCCGCTGGTCGAGGAGCGCTGCACCAGGGACGCGCCGCCGCTGATCGACGTCGCGGCCGCCCATCTCACCCGCTGCTGGAGGCATGACGCGCTGTGACTGCTGCAAGCAATGTCCCGGTGGACGCGCCGCTGCTCTCCGTCCGCAATCTCCAGAAAGTCTTCTCGACCCGCGCTGGCGATGTCCGCGCCGTCTCGGACGTCTCCTTCGAGGTCCGCCGCGGCAGCATCGTCGGCATCGTCGGCGAATCCGGCTCGGGCAAGACCACGGTCGGGCGCTGCATCCTGCGCCTGGTCGAGCCGTCCGGTGGCGAAGCGGTGTTCGACGGCACCGACCTGTTCGGCCTGCCGGAGAAGGCGCTGCGCGGCTATCGCCGCCGCCTGCAGATCATCTTCCAGGATCCCTATTCCAGCCTCAACCCGCGCATGCGCGTCGGCGAGATCATCGGCGAGGCGATCGACACACACGGCCTGGCCAAGGGCAAGGCCCGCGAGGCGCGGATCGCCGAGCTGCTCGGCCGGGTCGGGCTCAATCCCGACCATGCCAGGCGCTATCCGCACGAGTTTTCCGGCGGGCAACGCCAACGCATCGGCATCGCCCGGGCGCTCGCGGTCGAGCCGGAATTGATCATCGCCGACGAGCCGGTCTCGGCGCTCGACGTTTCCGTGCAGGCGCAGGTGCTCAACCTGATCCAGGAGCTGCAGCGCGAACTCGGCCTGACCATGGTCTTCATCAGCCATGACCTCTCGGTGGTCGAGTATCTCTGCGACGACATCGTCGTGCTCTATCTCGGCCGGATCATGGAGAAGGGGCTGGCGCAGGACGTCTACGCCAATCCGCGCCACCCCTACACCAAGGTGCTGCTCTCGGCCGCGCCGGTGCCGGACCCGAGCGTCAAGCGCGAGCGCGTCATCCTCAAGGGCGACATCCCGAGCCCGCTGAACCCGCCCTCGGGCTGCGTCTTCCGCACGCGCTGCCCGCATGTGATCGATGCCTGCGCCAGCGCGATTCCGGCGATCGAGGAGGTCGGCCCGGGCCACAGCGTCGCCTGCATTCGGCAGAAGGAACTGGCCGGCGCGGCAGTGTGAAATAGGCCGGCCGGTCGGGGACCGGCGGCCGTCAGCCCGGCTTGATACCGGCTTCCTCGACCACGCGATTGGCGCGCTGGATCTCGGCCTCGATGAACTTGGCGAAGCTTGTCGGGTCCTCGGTCACGGCTTCCGCCCCGAGCGCCGTCAGCTTCTCGACGATCTCGCGGTCCTTCGAAGCCGCCTGGACGGTCGCGTTGACGCGCTGCACGGTCTCGGCCGGCAGGCCCTTCGGCCCCCAGAGGCCGTACCAGAGCGTGAAGTTGAGATCGGAAAGCCCCTGCTCGCCGGCGGTCGGCACGCTCGGCAGCAGCGCACTGCGCTGCGCGCCCATGATCGCGAAGGCGCGGACCTTGCCGTCGGTGATGAAGGACAATGCCGAGCCCAGCGGGGCGACCATCAGCGGCACCTGGCCGGCGACGACATCGGTGATCGCCGGGGCCGTGCCGCGGTAATTGACCAGCTCCGCGCTCGTACCAGTACGACGCTTGAAGCTCTCGGTGGCGAGATGCCCCATGCTGCCCAGCGCCGAATTGGCGAAGGTGTATTCGCCCGCCTTCGCCTTCATGTCGGCGATCAATGCCTGCATGGTAGCCGGCGTCTTCATCGAGCCGATCAGCACCATCGGCGAGGTCGCGAAGCGCGAGATCGGCGTGAAATCGGCGAGCGGGTCGTAGGACACGCTGCGCATCACATGCTTGGCCATGATGTGGATGTCGGCATTGGTCAGATAGGTCGCCCCATCCGGCGCAGCCCGCGCGACCTCGGCCGCGCCGAGCGTGTTGCTAGCGCCAGCCTTGTTCTCGACCACCCAGGATTCATCGAGCGCCGGCGCGATGCGCTGGGCATAGAGCCGGCCGATCACGTCGATCGCTCCGCCCGCCGCGGCAGGCACGATGAGCCTGACGATCTTGCGTTGGGCGAAGGCGATACGGGGCGCGAGCGCAGCACCCGCAAGCCCGGTCAAGGCGGCACGTCGTGTGATGATCACCTGGTTTCCTCCGGATGGGGCCGCTTTGTTCGCGGCTCTCGGATTTGCTGAGAAAGGCCGTCTGCGGTCCTGATCTCGGTACGGAACGACACCAGACGTAACAGCGCCATCGGCAGCTCGGCCGGCTAACCTGACGAGACAAGAACGCATACTCATTATCAGTATGCATTGCATCTTGAAGCTGTCAAACCCCGCCTGCGCGGCTTGCCGCGGCGGGCGCGACCCCCTCCCCCTTGCGGGGAGGGGTAGGGGTGGGGGGCGCAAAGTCGGAGCGAACGAGATCAGGCCAGCTGCCATTGCAGGCAGCCTTGCACCCAGTCGTTCGCCCCCCATCCCCATACCCTTCCCCGCAAGGGGGAAGGGAGGAGTTCAGGCGATCAGCCTCTCGCAAGAATAGAATGTCAGGCTGTCAGGCGACCTCGGTCGAACGCCCCGCCGCCAGCCGCAGCGGCACGCGCGAAGCCTCGTTGTTGAGCTCGACGAGCTGCCCCAGCATGCGCATGAAGGCCTCGCGATCCCCCGGCGCGAGCGGCGCGAGGATGCGCTCCTGGGCCCGCTGCGCCAGCGGTTCGGCTTCCTTCAGGATGCGCTCGCCCTTGGGCGAGAGGTGCAGCACCTTGACGCGCTTGTCGTCCTTGCTGCCCGAGCGCTGGATCAGCTCTTTTGCCTCCATCCGCTCCAGCACATTGCCGAGCGTCGAGCGGTCGAAGGCGACGAGCGCCGACAGGCGGGTCGCGTCGATGCCGGGATTGTCGCGCACCGTGACCAGCGCCGCGAACTGGACAGGGGTGAGATCGACCGGCGCGCATTCCTCGAGGAAGAGCGAGACGGCGATCTGCTGCGCGCGCCGGATGAGATGGCCGGGCATATTGTAGATATCGTCCATCGCCATCGTCGCTTTGCCTTGGTGGGGCGGCAGGTGGATTTCGCCGCTCGAATGTCGGCGCTGCGGGTTCTTCGTCTGGCGGAGCTTGCCGGGCCGACCGCCGTATCTCCGCTATAGATCGTATGCTTTCAGTCTGTAAGCGGTCAAACCGCCCTACGCCTGGTTGACACCGGAAAATATGTGAGTATCCTGTTAATCAGTATACGGATGATCTATCAGAAATCACCGGACGGGAGGTTGGCGCTTGCGGTTTCCAGTGGCAGGAATCCCGGAGCCGCACGCCCCGCTGCAAGCGGCTTGCACGCTCATCCACCTCTCTGATCATCTGCCCGGCTCGGCTGTCAGGCCGCCTGGCTCGCAGTAGCTGGCCCTTAGGGTTTCGATCGCAGCGATTTCGGAGAGAACGAGCAATGTGCACGTCTGACCATGGCAACCACCCCATCGCCGTCGACGTGGCCGATACGGCCGCGGCCTCGGTCGCGCCCTCCCCGGAGATCGTCGAGGAACTCGTCGCAGCCAATCACATCCTCTTCGACCAGGGCGTCGTCGATGCCTTCGGCCATATCAGCGTGCGCCATGACAAGCGGCCTGATCGCTTCCTGCTCGCCCGCAACATGGCGCCGAGCCGGGTCGCGGCCGAGGACATCGTCGAGTTCACGCTCGACGGCGAGGCGGTGAACGCCAAGGGCCGCAAGGTCTATCTCGAGCGCTTCATCCACGCCGAGATCTTCCGCAGGCGCCCGGACGTGACGGCCGTGATCCACAGCCACTCGCATTCGATCGTGCCGCTCAGCGTGGTCAAGGGCACGCGCCTTCGGGCGATGTTCCACATGGCCGGCTTCGTCGGCCAGGGCGCGCCGGTCTTTGAGATCCGCGAGGCCGGCGGCGATGCGACAGACCTGCTGATCAGCAACAACCATCTCGGCCGGGCGCTGGCCGAGCATTTCGACGGCCACGACATCGTGCTGATGCGCGGCCATGGCTCGACCGTCGTCGGCTATTCGATCAAGCAGGCGGTCTACCGGGCCGTCTATGCCGAGCTCAACGCGCGCTACCAGCTCCAGGCGATGCAGCTCGGCGAGGTCACCTATCTCACCGAGGGCGAAAGCCGCGCCTGCGTCGCCAGCATCGAGGCACAGGTCCATCGCCCCTGGGAGATGTGGCTCGAACAGGCCCGCGCCCACCGGCGCTGAGACGCCGGCCGCCCGTCCGGCTCATTAAAATCACCCTGCCTCGTCGAAGGTGGCTGCCATGCAATTCCATCTCAACGGCTTTCGGGTCGGCGACCCCTCCGTCTCCGAGCCTGCTAAGGACCTCGTCGCCTCCCCGGCCGGCAGCGCGCTGCCGCAGGAGGTCGATGTCCTGATCGTCGGCTGCGGCCCCGCCGGCCTGACGCTGGCGGCGCAGCTCTCGGCCTTCCCCGAGATCACCACCCGGATCGTCGAGCAGAAGCCGGGGCCGCTGGAGCTGGGCCAGGCCGATGGTATCGCCTGCCGCACCATCGAGATGTTCAACGCCTTCGGCTTCTCGGAACGGGTGCTGAAGGAGAGCTACTGGGTCAATGAGACGGTGTTCTGGAAGCCGGACGCAGTGCGGCCGGAGGCGATCACCCGCAGCGGCCGCATCCAGGACGTCGAGGACGGGCTCTCCGAATTCCCGCATGTGATCTTGAACCAGGCGCGCGTGCACGACTTCTTCCTCGACGTGATGCGGCGCTCGCCGAGCCGGCTGGAGCCGGACTATTCCCGGCGCCTTGTCGACCTCCAGATCGACAACGCCGCGTCGCACCCGGTGACCGTGCGGCTGGAGCGCGTCGACCCCTCGCATGAAGGCGAGATCGAGACCGTCAGGGCCCGCTATGTCGTCGGCTGCGACGGCGCCCGCAGCGCCGTGCGCAAGTCGATCGGCCGTAGCCTGCACGGCGATTCCGCCAACCAGGCCTGGGGCGTCATGGACGTCCTCGCCGTCACCGATTTCCCGGACGTGCGGCTGAAAGCGCTGATCCAGTCGGCCGGCGAAGGCACGATCATCATCATCCCGCGCGAGGGCGGCTATCTCATCCGCATCTATGTCGAGCTCGACAAGCTCGCCGAGAACGAGCGCGTCGCCAGCCGCAATATCGGCGTCGAGCACCTGATCGCCGCGGCGCAGCGCATCCTGCGCCCCTATACCTTCGAGGTGAAGGAGGTCGCCTGGTGGTCGGTCTACGAGATCGGCCAGCGCCTCTGCGACAAGTTCGACGACGTGCCGGAGGAGGAGGTCGGGCAGCGCCTGCCCTCCGTCTTCATCGCCGGCGATGCCTGCCATACCCATAGCCCCAAGGCCGGCCAGGGCATGAACGTCTCGATGCAGGACGCCTTCAACCTCGGCTGGAAGCTGGCAGCGGTCCTGCGCGGGCACTGCCCGCCGGAGCTGCTGCACAGCTATTCGGCCGAGCGCCAGGCGATCGCCAAGGAGCTGATCGACTTCGATCGCGAATGGGCGAAGATGCTGAGCGCCCCGCTGAAGACCTCGGAAACCGGCGAGGGCGTCGACCCCAAGGAGGTCGAAGCCTATTTCGTCAGGCATGGCCGCTACACGGCGGGAACCGCGACCCGCTATGCGCCCTCAGCCCTGACGGGCGAGCCCACTCATGCGGATCTGGCGACGGGATTGCCGATCGGCGCGCGCTTCCAGTCCGCCCCGGTGATCCGCCTCGGCGACGCCAAGCCGGTCGAGCTCGGCCATGTCGCGCAGGCCGATGGGCGCTGGCGGCTCTACGCCTTCGCCGACCGGGCCGACCCGTCGTCGCCGAGTTCGCGGCTGCGCGCGCTGTGCGAGGCCTTGGCGAGCTCGCCCTCCTCGCCTCTGCGCCGCTACGCCAAGCCCGGGCAGGATATCGACTCGGTCATCGACCTGCGCGCGATCCTGCAGCAGCCCCATCGCGAGGTCGCCGTCGGCGGCCTGCCGAGCCTGCTCCTCCCGCGCAAGGGCCGTCTCGGCCTGATCGATTACGAAAAGGTGTTCTGCCCCGACCTCAAAAGCGGCCGGGACATCTTCGACCTGCGCGGCATCGACCGCGAGCACGGTTGCCTGGTGATCGTGCGGCCCGACCAATACGTCGCGAATGTGTTGCCTCTCGACGATCACACCGGTCTGGCCGCGTTCTTCGCCGCTTTCATGCTGCCGCAATCCGCCGCCGGCTGAGAGCGGCTCGTCGGGTAGCCTTGCCGAGGCGAGAACAGCGCCCCCCGCGCCTCGATTGCCAAGCGCAAGCCAACTCCATATGTCCGATGATGTCGGCTCTTTCGCCCGACCAGGACTTCCGGTCTCGCTTTCATGACACGCGACATCGCTGCGCGGCGGCATCAGGCCATCCTGGCAACTCTCGACAAGCAGGGCTCGGTGACCGTCGAGGAACTCGCGCAAGCGCTCGATGTCTCGCGCGAGACGATTCGGCGCGATCTCAAGGCCCTCTCCGCAGGCGGCCTGCTCTCGGTCGTCCATGGCGGCGCGGTCCGGCACGAGCGTTCGGAGGCCTCCTTCGCCAGCCGCCGGACGGTGAACCGCGCGGGCAAGGAGACAATCGCCGATCTCGCGGTCTCGCTGCTCGGTGACGGCATGACCGTCCTGCTCGACTCCGGCACCACGACCGAGGCGCTCGCCCGCGCAATTGCGCGGTCAGATCGCAAGCGATTGATCGTCCACACCACCTCGCTCGAGAATGCGCGGCTGGTGAGCCGGCTGGCCGGCGCCCGCGTCTTCCTGATCGGCGGCGAGTTCGACCGCAACGAGGATGCGACGACCGGCGCGGAGACCCTGCGCGCGATCGCCCGTCTCTCAGCCGACATCGCCTTCGTCAGCGTCGGCGGCGTCGATCCGGACGGGCGCCCGACCGACTATACCCGCGCCGGAGCGGCCATCCGCGGCGCGTTGCTGGCCGCCGCCGAGCAGGGCTTCCTGATGGCAGACGCCAGCAAATTCGGCCTCGCGCTGCCCAGCCGGATCGGCAGTGACCAACCCTGCGCCGGCCTGCTCGTCGACCAGCCTCTGCCTGCACCCATCGCCGCGAAGCTGGCGGAACGAGGGGTCGCAGTACGCGTTGCCTAATTTGACCGTTTTTGTGGTTTTTTGTTGTTTTATGATTCAGACGCGCTAGACTGCCTCCCATCGCGGAGGCATTCCATGTCCATTCCCACCCAGTCCCGTGTCGTCATCATCGGCGGCGGCATCATTGGCTGCTCGCTCGCCTATCACCTGACCAAGCTCGGCTGGCGCGACGTGCTGCTGCTGGAGCAAGGGCGTCTCTCCTCCGGCACCACCTGGCATGCGGCCGGCCTCGTCGGCCAGTTGCGCAGCCAGTCCAGCATGACGCGCCTGATCCGCTATTCGACCGAGCTCTACGCCTCCCTCGAGGCTGAGACTGAACTCGCCACCGGCTGGAAGCGCTGCGGCTCGGTCTCGGTCGCCCGCACGCCCGAGCGCATGACGCAGTTGCGCCGGACGATATCGGCCGCCCGCGCCCAGGGCGTCGAGATCGAGGAACTCAGCCCCAAGGAGGCCGGCGACAAATGGCCGGTGATGCGCACCGACGATCTCGTCGGCGGCGTCTGGCTTCCCGGCGACGGCAAGGCCAATCCGTCCGACATCACCCAGGCCCTGGCGCGCGGCGCCCGCAATGGCGGCGCGATCGTGCGCGAGGGCGTCCGCGTCACCGGCGTCGAAACGGATAAGGGCCGGGTCAAGGCCGTGCTCACCGACCAGGGCCGGGTCGCATGCGAGGTGCTGGCGATCTGCGCCGGGCAGTGGTCGCGCGAGGTCGGGCGGATGTGCGGCGTTTCGGTACCGCTGCATTCGGCCGAGCATATGTACATCGTCACCGGCAAGATCGAGGGCGTGACGCCCGATTTGCCGGTGATGCGCGATCCCGACGGCTACACCTACTACAAGGAGGAGGTCGGCGGCCTCGTCATGGGCGGCTTCGAGCCCGACGCCAAGCCCTGGGGCATGGACGGCATTCCCTACCCCTTCGAATTCCAGCTCCTGCCCGACGACTGGGACCAGTTTTCGATCCTGATGGAGAACGCGCTGCAGCGGGTGCCGGCGCTGGAGACGGCGGAGATCAAGACCTTCCTCAATGGCCCCGAGAGCTTCACGCCCGACAACAACTTCCTGCTCGGCGAAGCCCCGGAGGTCGCCGGCGTCTATGTCGGCGCAGGCTTCAACTCGATGGGCATCGCCTCGGCCGGCGCCGCCGGCCGGGCTCTCGCCGAATGGATTGCCGCCGGCGAGGCAACCAGCGACCTCTGGCCGGTCGACATCCGCCGCTTCGCCGATTTCAACAACAACCCGGCCTGGCTGAAGGACCGCATCAAGGAAACGCTCGGCCTGCATTACGCCATACCCTGGCCGAACCGCGAACTCGATACCGCCAGGCCCTTCCGGCGCTCGCCGCTCTATGACCGCCTCGCCAACAAGGGTGCCGTCTTCGGCTCGAAGATGGGCTGGGAGCGCGCCAACTATTTCGCCCGCAGCGAGGACGAGCGCACGATCCGCTACTCCTTCGGCCCGCAGAACTGGTTCGAGACAGTCGCCGCCGAGCATCGCGCCTGCCGCGAGGCCGCCGGCCTCGTCGACATGAGCAGCTTTGCCAAGTTCCTGCTGCAGGGGCCGCAGGCCGAAGCCGCGCTGCAGAGCCTCGCCGCCAACGACGTCGCCGTGCCGGTCGGCACCTCCGTCTACACCGCCTTGCTCAATACGCGCGGCACCTTCGAGAGCGACCTCACTGCCGCCCGCATCGCGCCCGACACCTATCTCCTCCTCACCGGCACCGCCCAGGCAACGCGCGATGCCCATTGGATCAGGCGCCAGCTTCCCGTCGGCGTGACGCTGACGGACGTGACCTCGGCTTATGCGGTCCTCTCGATTTGCGGCCCGAAGGTGATCGAAATCCTGAACCGCGTCTCGCCGACCTCGTTCGATCTCGCCGACTTCCCGGCCAACGCCATCCGCCAGATCACCATCGGCTATGCCACCACCTGGGCCTGCCGGCGCTCCTATCTGGGCGATGGATTTGAGCTCTATGTGCCGGTCGAATTCGCCGCCGCCATCTACGATACGCTGCACGAGGCCGGTGCCGATCTCGGTCTCGTCGATGTCGGCTATTACGCCGTCGACTCGCTGCGCATCGAGAAGGGCTTCCGGGCCTGGGGGCGCGAGCTGACGCCCGACGTCAACCCCTATGAGGCCGGGCTCGGCTTCGCGGTGAAGCTGAGCAAGGGCGATTTCATTGGCCGCGAGGCGCTGGTCGCGGCCAAGTCGGCCCCCCGCACGAAACGCCTCATCGCGCTTGTCGGCCCTCGCCCGGACGGCCAGATGGCCTGGGGCGGCGAGGCGATCCTGGCCGATGGCAGGCCCGTCGGCGAGATCACCTCGGCGGCGTTCGGCGCGACCGTCGATGGAATCGTCGCGCTCGGCTGGGCCGAGAGCCCTGAGCCTATCGACCAGGCCTGGCTCGATGCGCGCAAATGGACGATCGATCTTGCAGGCATGGCAATCCCCGTCACCGCCAGCCTCGCCGCGCCGCTCGACCGCAAGCCGCAGCGCGGAATCTAGGCGCATGACCGACCTCGCCTCACTCGCGCCGGCCATGCCCGGGACCATCGCGGTGCAAAAGCCGGCCCGCATCCTCACCCTTTCCTGCGAGGATCGGCCCGGCATCGTCCATGCCGTCAGCGGCGTGCTCTATCGCCAGGGCTGCAACATCCTGGAGAGCGCGCAATTCAGCGATCCCCGCGACGGCCGCTTTTTCATGCGCGTCGCCTTCGCGGCAGGCGAGCGTTTCGACGATGCGGCGCTCCGGCGCGAATTCGGCGGCGTGGCCGGAACCTTCCGCATGGACTGGGACATGATCGACGCAGCGCGCCCGGCCCGTGTACTGCTGATGGTCTCGCGCTTCGGCCACTGCCTGAACGACCTGCTGTTCCGCCAGGCGACGGGGAACCTCAACATCGAGATCCCCGCCATTGTCTCGAACCATCGCGATTTCGAGCCACTGGCGAAGAATTACGGCATCCCGTTCCATCACCTGCCCGTCACGGCTGCGACCAAGGCAGAGCAGGAGGCGAGGCTGCTCGAGATCCTCGCCGAGACCGAGGCGTCCCTGGTCGTCCTGGCGCGCTACATGCAAGTGCTGTCGAACGATCTGTGCCGCGCGCTCGACGGGCGGGCGATCAACATCCACCACTCCTTCCTGCCGAGCTTCAAGGGCGCCAAGCCCTACCACCAGGCCTATGACCGCGGCGTCAAGCTGATCGGAGCGACCGCGCATTACGTGACCCCCGATCTCGACGAAGGCCCGATCATCGAGCAGGACGTCGCGCGGGCCGAACACTCGCTTGCGCCCGACGACCTCGTGAGCGCCGGAAGAGACATCGAAGCCGTCGTCCTGGCCCGGGCGCTTCGCCTCCATATCGAGCGGCGGGTGATGCTGGCCGGCCGGCGCACGGTCATCTTCCGCTAGCCCTTGTCCCCTCTCAATACCACGCGCAGCCGGAGATTCACGTGAGCGCCCGGATCCTTGATGGCCGCGACATTGCGCGTGACATCCGTGCCGAGACCTCTTTGCGGGTCGCCGATCTCGCCGCGAGTGCCGGTGTCGTGCCGCATCTGGTCGTGATCCTCGTCGGCGAAAATCCCGCCTCGCGCGTCTATGTCGAGAACAAGGCCCGCGCCTGCGCGCAGGTCGGCATCAAATCCACCCTCATCAGGCTCGATGTCGGCATTTCGGCGCAGGAGCTCATTTGCGAGATCGAGCGCCTGAACCGGTCTCCCGATGTCCACGGCATCCTCGTCCAGCTGCCGCTGCCGCCTCACCATGACATCCAGGCCGTCCTGCGGACGATCTCGATCCACAAGGATGTCGACGGTTTCCATCTCTACAATGTCGGCGGCCTAGTCGTCGGCAAGACGATCTTTTCGCCCTGCACACCCTATGGCGTCATGCGCATGCTCGACCACGCGGCGATTCCGGTCGAGGGGCGCAACGTCACGATCGTTGGCGCCAGCAACATCGTCGGCAAGCCGATGGCCCTGATGATGATGGCGCGCGAGGCGACCGTCTCGGTCTGCCATGCCAAGACGCGCGATCTCGCTCAATACACCATCCTGGCCGACATCCTGGTCGTCGCGGCCGGCGTACCCAAGCTCATCGGGGCGCAGATGGTCCGGACCGGAGCAGCCGTGATCGATGTCGGGATCAACCGCGACCCGCAGGGCAAGCTGCAGGGCGATGTCGACTTCGACGCCGTCAAAACCAAGGCGTCCTGCATCACGCCTGTGCCGGGCGGCGTCGGGCCGATGACCGTGACGATGCTGCTGGTCAACACGGTCTCCGCGGCGGAACGGATCGCTGCAAACGCGACTATGCACTCCTTGCGTCAGAGCGACCTCAAAGCAGATCTATCGGTTCAGCTTAGCTGACGGGCCTATCAGGCGAAGACGACATTGCGCGTCTGCGCCCGCAGGCGCGGATCGTGCGAGCGGATCTGCACCGGTTTCCCCTCGAGGACCTCGAAGCAGCGCGCCAGCGTGTCCTCGGAGAGCCGCTGCATCGCCTCGGCGGTGAAGAAGGTCAGGTGCGGGAACAGGATGACGTCGTCGCGCCCGAAGAGCGGGCTGAGCAGATGCCCCTGCCGGACGAGCGGCTCCTGGCTGTAGACATCGAGACCGACCCCGCCGAGCCGGCCGGCCAGTACCGCCTCGACCAGCGCCGCCTCGTCGATCAGCGCGCCGCGCGAGACATTGACGAGGATGGCACCGGGCTTGAGGCAGGCGAGTTCCGCCGCGCCGATGACATGGCGGGTCACGGCGTTCAGGACGCAATGCAGCGAGACGAAGTCGCATTGCCGCAGCATCGCGTGGAGATCGTCGATTTTCTCGACACCCGCCGCGGCCAACGCCTCGGCGCCGACATGCGGATCGTAGCCGAGGACGCGGGCCCGGAAGCCCTGCCCCGCCATCCGCGCCATGCTGCGCCCGATCTTGCCGGTCCCGACGAGCCCGAGCGTTGCGCCGGCGATGTCGCGGCCGAGCCAGCGCCCGGCCGGCCAGATCCAGCCCTCGCCCTGCATGGCGCGGCCGATCTCCGGCATCCGCCTGGCGAGCGCGATCATCAGGGCGAACGCGCCTTCCGCCACGGTCTCCTCGGCATATTCCGGCACGTTGACGACCGGGATACCGCGCACCATCGCAGCCGGAATGTCGATCGCGTCGATGCCGACGCCGTATTTGACGATGCCCTTGAGTCGCCTGGCCGCCGCGATCACCCGCGCGGTGATCGGCGTGTAGCACATCAGCAGGAGGTCGGCCTCAGTGACCTCCCGCGACAACGCCTCCTCGGAGATGCCGTCGGGCAGCGTGACGAGCTCGACGCCGCGGGCGCGCAGGCCGGCGTCGATCTCAGGGCATTCCAGCTCGCGGTCGGTGCGGACAGCCTTCATCACCGCCTCCCTCAGCCCGCCAGGATCGCCTGCTCGACGATGTCGAGCGCGCGGTCGAGTTCGGCGCGCGTGATCACCATCGGCGGCGACAAGGTGAGGACGTTGCCCTGGCTGATCTTGAAGCTCAGCCCGCCCTCGAGGCAGCGATAATAGACCCGTTCGGCGAGAGCATTGTCAGGCGTGAACTCGGCGCGGTCCTTGACCAGCTCGACCCCGAACAGCAGGCCGCGCCCGCGGACATCGCCGATCGACGGACAGCGCTCGCTGAAATCCTTCAGCCGCTCCATCGCATGGGCGCCAAGCTCTGCGGCCCGCTCCGTCAACCCTTCCTCGCGGATAATATTGATCGTCGTCAGCGCCGCGCGGGTGGTGACCGGGTTCTTCTCATGCGTGTAGTGGCCGATCGCGTAGCCGCCGGCGACGTCGAGATCGCGGCGGGCAATGACGGCGGCGATCGGCAGGATGCCGCCGCCCAGCGCCTTGCCGAGCACGACCATGTCCGGCTGCACCCCGTCATGCTCATGGGCGAAGAAGCGCCCGGTCTTGCCGAGCCCGGTCGGGATCTCGTCGAAGATCAACAACGTCCCGTGCCGGTCGCAGGCCTCGCGCACGCTCTTCCAGAAGCCGGGCGCCGGCGGATAGGGCGTCGCCCGCATCGGCTCGGCGACGACAGCCGCGATGTCCCCCTCTTTCGCCAGCACATAGGAGATCATCTTGGCGCAGGCGCGGGCGGAGTCTTCGAGATTGTCGTGGCCATAGGCGCAGTTGCGGTTGCCCCAGGGCGCGACATGCTCGGCGCCAGGCAGAAGCGGCCCGGCGATGCCGGAGCGGAAGGTCGCCTCGCCGCCGACGCTGGAGGCGCCGAAGCCGGCGCCGTGGAAGGCATCCCAGAAGGACAGGGTCTTGAACCGGCCGGTGGCGGCGCGGGCGAGTCGCAGCGCCACCTCGATCGCATCCGAGCCGCCGGTGGTGAACAGCACCTTGCCGAGATCGCCCGGCGCCAGCCGCCCGAGCGTCTCGGCAAGCTCGACCGCCGGCTCGCAGGTGAAGCGACGCGGCGAAAAGCAGAGATCGTCGAGCTGCTGCTTGATCGCCTCCTTCAGGCGGGGATGCCCGTAGCCGATATGGTGGACGCTGTTGCCATGGAAATCCATGTAGCGCCGCCCCATCGTGTCCTCGATCCAGATGCCCTCCGCTTTGGCCATGGCCGTGAGGCAGGGGCTCGACAGGCTCTGATGCAGGAAGGCGGCGGAATCGCGCGCCAGCAGGTCGCGCGTCGCCGCGTCGCCGATGCCGGCGGACCAATCGCTGCGGGCCGCCGAGGTGTTGGACTCGCCCTCGGAGTGGACGATCGCAGATGCTTCGGCGCGCATGACAAGTCCAGTTTCACGCGCCCGTCCGGCGCCATCGAGCGGAGAATGGCGGCAACCAAACGATCTGAAAAATCGTTAATTCATATCCTTTGATAAATTCCAGCGATATGATGCTGGTTCCTTCCGATCGGAGCCCGTTCGCATGCGCTATGTCCAGCTCCGCGCCTTCCACCAGGTCGCTTTGTCCGGCGGCTTCTCGAAGGCGGCGCAGGCGCTGCATCTCACCCAGCCGGCGATCTCCGACCAGGTCCGGCGGCTGGAGGAGGAATACGACGTCGCTTTGTTCAGCCGCCGCCATCGCCAGATCGTCCTGACCGAGGCCGGCCACCGGCTGCTGGCGGTCACGCATCGCCTGTTCGGCGCCGAAGGCGAGGCGCTGGAGCTGCTGCAGGAGGAGCGTTCATTGCGGACGGGTTCGCTGCGGATCGTCGCCGATTCCGTCCAGCATGTGCTCGACGTACTGACCGCCTTCCGCGCCCGCCATCCCGGCATCCAGGTCAGTGTCGCCCGCGGCAACACCGGCAGCATCGTCGAGATGCTGACCGGCTATGAGGCCGATATCGGCGTGCTCGGCGAACTCGGCGACGAGCGCCCGTTCGAAGTCCTTCCGCTCAACGTCTCGCCGATCATCGCCTTCGCCGCCCGCAGCCATCCGGCCGCGGCGCGGGCGAGCCTTTCGCTGGCTGAACTGAGCGACTGGCCGCTGATCATGCGCGAACCGGGCTCGCGCACCCGCCAGATGCTGGAGCAGCGGGCGGCGGAAAGCGGCATCGCATTACGTTACGCGGTGGAAGCGGAGGGGCGCGAGGCTGTCGGAGCGATCGTGGCGGCAGGCGGCGGGATCGGCTTCGTCTCGGCGGCGGAGTTCGGCGAGGACGATCCGCGCCTTGCCCGCATCGCGCTCGACGGCCCGCCGCTTCTGATGCGCGAGACGCTGATCTGCCTGCATGAGCGGCGCAACAGCAAGGCGATCCAGGCCTTCTTCGCGACCGCAAGGGCGCTGCGCAGCCGGTCCGCTCAGCCCGCAATCGCCTAGCGCGTTCGCCTCACTCCGCCGCGCGCAGGAGCCGGCTGCCGATCAGGGCGCCCTTCTGCTCCAGCAGTCCGTGCACGGTCGCGGCGATATGGGCGTCGATCCGCTTGAGGTCACGGGTGATGTCGAGCTGAAGTGCGCTGACGACGACGGCTTCGCGATGGCCGGTGCGCATCTCGGCGAGATGGGACTCGATCGCCTCGCGTTCCAGCTCGCGGAAGGTCTCCTTCTCGCGCACGATCCGGCGCGCCGTCGGCTCGTCCTCGGAGATGAAGACGGTGATCGCGAGGCGCAGGTGATCGCGCAGCCGCTGATGCATGTCGGCGATGCGCTCCAGCGCCTCGGGCGGCAGCCGGCGCTGGTCGCGGATACGCTTGCCGGCCATCTGCATCAGGTTCTTCTCGACGATGTCGCCGATATGCTCGAGATTGATCGCCAGCACCAGCACCGCCGAGAGCCGGCGCTCGTCCGCCTCCGACAGGGCCGTCTCGGCGATCGCGCCGACATAAAGCTGTATGTGGTTGAACAGGCTGTCGAGCACGTCGTCGGCGCGACTCACCGCGGCGACCCTGGCGAGATCGTCGCCCTCGAAAGCGGAAAGCGAGGTCTTGAGCATGTCGTCGACGACATCGACCATGCGCAGCACCTCGCGCGTCGCATTCGAGAGGGCGATCGTCGGCGTCGCCAGAGCGGACTTGTCGAGATAGCGCGAGCGTGACGGATCGGCCTCGGGGGCGGGCTCGGGCATGAGGCGCATCAACAGCCGCGCGATCGCCGGCAGCGGCACCAGGAAGAGCGCCGCCATTGCGAGATTGAAGACGAGATGGAACAGCGCCGCCGCCTGCGCCGGTGCAAGGCCGAGCTGCCCGATAAACCGCGTCAGCACGGGCAATAGCGCGAGCCCCAGCAGGCAGCCCAGCACCCGGTTGGCGATGTTGCCGAGCGGCACCCGGCGCGCCGCGGCATTGCCCTTCAGCGCCTGGACGAGCGGGTTCAGCGCCGTGCCGAGATTGCAGCCCAGCACCATCGTCAGCATGGTCGGTGTGCCGATCACTCCGGTGGCGGCAAGGCTCATCACGATCAGGATGGCGGCGAGCGAGGAATGGGCGGCGAAGCTCAGCCCCGCCGCCAGCAGAAGCGCGATCAGCGGATCGTCGGACAGCGAGCCGAGCACCGTGCGCAGCACCTGCGAATGCTCGACCGGCCCCATCGTGCCCTGCATCAGCCGCAACGACAGCAGCATCAGCCCGATGCCGAAGACCGCCTTCGCCGTTTCCCGGGCGGGAAGCCGCCCGAAGCGCCGCATGCCGGCATAGCCCGCCAGGATGAGCAGCGGCACCAGCGTACTGGTGTCGAAACTGACGAACTGGACGATCAGCGTCGTGCCGACATTGGCGCCGAGCATCATCGCCAGCGCCGGCGCCAACGCGATCAGACCGGCTCCCGAGAAGGATGCGATCATCATCGCGGTCGCGGTGCTCGACTGCAGGCCGGCGGTCACCAGCACGCCGGCCCCGAAGGCACGCCAGCGGCTATCGAGCCCCGTCGCCAGCACGGCGCGCAGGCGGCTGCCGAAGGCGGCGGAGATGCCCACCGTCACCATCTGCACGCTCCAGAGCAGCAGCGCGACCTCGCCGGCGAGCGCGAGCAGGATCTGAGTCGGCGTCTGTCCGGTCATGGCGACGCGTCCGGAAGAGCTAGCGCTGACGCCAGCGCTGCAGGCGGCCGAACACCAGCCGGTCGAGCCCGACATGGGCGAGCTTCACGGCGATGGCGGTCAGCATGATCACGCTCGCCATGCCGGCGGCCGAGGCGATGGCGCCGGCCTCGTCCATGTGGACGATCGCGATCGAGGCGAGCTTGGTGTCGGCGCCGTAGAGGAAGATCACGGCCGAGACCGTGGTCAGCGCGTTGACAAAGACGTAGACGGCGATGTCGAGGATCGCCGGCAGGCAGATCGGCGCGGTGACGCGCCGGAAGGTCGACCAGAACGGCACCTTGAGCGAGGCAGAGACGGATTCGAACTCGCCGTCGATCTGCTTCAGGCTGGTCAGGGCGGTGATATGCCCGACGGTGTAGAAATGGGCGATGGTGTTGATCACCAGGATCGTCAGCGTGCCATAGAGGAAGCCGAGCGGGTTCCAGCCGGCGTTGAAGAAGAAGACATAGCCGAGGCCGAGCACGAGCCCGGGCACCGCCATCGGCAGCATCGCCAGGAACTGGGCGAAGGCGCGCAGACGCGGAAACAGCTTCAGCTTCTCGATCAGATAGGCGCCGGTGAAGATCAACGCCGTGCCGATCAACGCCGTCAGCGAGGCCAGCAGCAGCGAATTGCCATAGGTCGACCAGCCCTCGGGATCGACCGCGGCGAAGTCGTAATTGTTCAGCGTCAGCGACAGGTTGTAGGGCCAGTATTTGACGAAGGAGCCCCAGATCGCGATGCCATAGGGGCCGACGATGGCGAGCGCCATCACGCTGACGAAGGTAAGGAGCGCAAGGTCACGACGCCGCTCGGGCCGGGGCGCATAGGGCACCGCGCGGGCCGAGAGCATGGCGCTCTGGCGGCGCTGGACGGCGCGGTCGACGAAGAAGGCGAGCACGGCCGGCACCAGGAGGATGATGCCGACGACGGCGCCCATCGGGAAGTTCTGCTGCCCGACGACCTGGCGATAGGCGTCGGTCGCCAGCACGCTGAACTGCCCGCCGATCACCTTGGGAATGCCGAAATCGGTGATCACCAGCGTGAAGACCACGAAGGCCGCGCTGATCACGCCATAGCGCGCGCCCGGCAGCGTGATCGTATGGAAGATGCGCCAGCGCGTCGTGCCCATCGCCTCGGCCGCCTCGCGCAGCCGGCCGTCGGAGAGGCTGAGCGCCGTCACCAGGATCAGCACGGCATGGGGAAAGCTGTAGAGCGCCTCGGCCCCGATGATGCCGACCGGCCCATAGAGCGAGGCGCCCATCATCCAGGACTTGAGCAGGCCCTGATTGCCGAAGATGTAGATCAGCGCGAGGCCCGACAGCAGCGAAGGTGCGAAGACCGGCACCATCGCAGCCGCATAGAACAAGCCGCGGCCGGGAATACAGCTGCGGCGCAGGGCGTAGGCATAGAGAAAGGCGAGCGGCAGCACGATTGCCGTGGTGACGCTGGCGACGAGCAGGCTGTTTGTAAGCGACGAGAGCAGCGTCGGCGTCGTGGCGTAGCTGACGAAGTTCGCCAGCCCGACGAAGCGGCCCTGCGGATCCTCGAGGCTCTTGGAGAGCAGCGCCCAGAGCGGCAGAGCGATGATCAGGATGAGCACCGCACACAGGGCCAGGATCAGCACGCCCGCGACATGGCGTTCGCTGAGCCGCGGTCGCGCGATCTTCACGGTGGCGTTGGTCATCGTCAGCGGTGTCGCGGCATGGCTCATCGGCCACCCCCGGCAAAGACGTGCAGCGACTCCGGCGGAAAGGCGACCGTGCGCACCTGCCCGGGCAGGATGCCGAGATCGCGCATCGCATTGGTCGAGAAATCGGCGGCGATCCGCGTCGAGCGCGAATTCGTCGGCTCCAGATGCGCCCGGCAATAGGAGCCGAGGAAGGAGAGGTCGCCGATCGTCGCATCGAAGCGGTTGGGGGTCTCGGCGGTGATCGAGCGGGTGCGGACCTCCTCGGGACGCATGGCGAGCCGCACCGGCGTGCCCGCGCTGAAAGAGGCGGCATTGGCGACGAGCAGGTCGAGCTCGCCAACGCGCACCCGGCCCGGCCCGGTGACGACGGCATCGAGGAAGGTCATGTGGCCGACGAAATCGGCGACGAAGGGCGTGCCCGGACGGCGGTAGATCTCCTCGGGCGTGCCGACCTGCTCGACGGCGCCGTCGCTCATCACGACGATGCGGTCGGCCATGGCGAGCGCTTCCTCCTGGTCGTGGGTGACCATGATGGTGGTCACGCCCAAGCGCTGCTGCAGGGAGCGCATCTCGTCGCGCAGCCTGATCCTGACCTTGGCGTCGAGCGCCGAGAGCGGCTCGTCGAGCAGCAACAGCTCCGGGGCAGTCGCGAGCGCGCGGGCCAGAGCGACGCGCTGCTGCTGGCCGCCCGAGAGCTGGATCGGGTATTTCTTGCTCTGCTCGGGCAGGCCGACGAGCGCGAGCAGCTCTTCGACGCGCCGGTTGATCTCGGCCGATGGCCGACGGCGGTTGACCAGGCCATAGCCGACATTGTCGGCGACCGTCAGGTTCGGGAACAGCGCATAGGATTGGAAGACGATGCCGAAATCGCGCTCGGCCGGGCTCGCATGGGAGACGTCGCGCCCGCCCATCTGGATGCTGCCGCTGTCCTGCAGGTCGAGGCCGGCGATTGCGCGCAGCAAGGTGGTCTTGCCGCAGCCCGACGGGCCGAGGAAGCAGACGAACTCGCCGCGATGGATGTCGAGATCGATGCTGCGCAAGGCCTGGAAGGCGCCGAAGCTCTTGGCGAGCTTGCGGATCGAGATAAACGGAGCCGTGTTCGTGCTCATCTTGCCGACCTTCTCTGAACGCGCAGCTGGCTTAGGGCGCATCGTCCATCACGCCCTGCATAAAATGCGCCGGCAAAGCCCGCCGCGGCGGGCCAGGCCGGCGCGAGAGCGTCAGTTCTTGGGCGCCGCCTTCGACTCGTAGCGCTTCGACCACTCGGCGAGGACGCGGTCGCGATTATCGGCCATCCAGGACAGGTCGTTCCGGATCATCCCCGCTTCCGCATTGGCGGGATAGTTGGCGGGCTTGTTCTCGACGCCGCGGGCGGCGACGATGGCGTAGGTCTTGGAATAGAGCTCGTTGGCCTCCTTGGTGGTCGACCAGTCAGCGATCTTCTTGGCCACGGCGAGGTTCTTGCTGCCCTTGACGATGGCGCTGGCTTCCATCTCCCAGCCGACGCCTTCCTTCGGGATCACCACCTCGATCGGCGCGCCCTTGCTCTTCTCGGAGGCGCCGCGCATGTCGAGCGCGAGGCCGACGGTGCGCTCGCCGCGCGCCGCCTGGACGCAAGGCGCCGAGCCGGAATGCAGATAGGCGGCGATGTTCTCATGCAGCCCGTCCATGAACTTCCAGCCCTCGGCTTCGCCCATGCTCTGCAGCCAGCCGGCGACCATCAGATAGCCGGTGCCGGACGAGGCCGGATGCGGCATCACGATCTTGCCCTTGAGCGCCGGGTTGAGCAGGTCCTTCCAGGAGGTCGGCACCGCAACGCCCTTGGCTTCGGCGGTGTTGAAGCAGACGACGCCGAGATAGGCGTCCATGCCGGTCCAGGTGTAGGGCTCGTTGGCGTCGCGGAAGACCGGCTTCAGTGCGTCTGCGCCGGCAGGCTTGTAGGCTTCGAGCAGGCCGGCCTTCTCGAACATCAAGAGGCTCGATGCGGCCAGGCCCATCACCATGTCGGCCCGCGGATTGTCCTTCTCGGCCAGGAAGCGGGCGGTGATGACGCCGGTGGAGTCCCGGACCCAGACCACGTCGGCCTCGGGCACGGCCTTCTCGATCGACGCCTTGAACGGCCCGAGCTGGTCGTTCTCCAGCGCGGTGTAGACCGTCACCTTCGTCTTCTGCGCCAGGGCGACACCGGGAAGCGCGAGCGCAAAGGCGCCGACGAGGCAGGTAGCAAGCCAATTCTTCATGTTCTCATCCCCTCGTTGAGATCGGCTAGAACGCTCTTTCGACGTTTCTTTGTTTTGACATGCAAAAACGCAGGCGGATCGCTCCACCTGCGCTGGTCTTCTTGGTCACGCGCT
>PNLY01000020.1 GCA_013823325.1 Methylobacterium sp. | reverse complement strand
CGGCCGACTTCAGGCCGACGCCCATCTCGTCGAGGACCGACGACACGGTGGCGACGAAGTTGCGCATGTCCTGCGCGCCGAGCGCCCCGATGCAGCCGATGCGGAAGCTGTCGGCGACCGTGAGCTTGCCGGGATAGATGACGTAGCCGGCATCCTTCAGCGCGTCGTAGAAGCGCTGGAACACGAAGTTCTTGTCCTGCGGCATGTGGAAGGTGACGATGATCGGCGCCTGGCGAGCCGCGGGCAGCAGCGTCCGGAAGCCGAGCTCCTGCATGCCTTCGATCAGGATACGGGCATTGTCGGCATAGCGTTCGCCGCGCCCGGCGACGCCGCCCTCGGCCCAGAACTCCTGCAGCGCCGCATGGAAAGCGACGATGACGTGGATCGGCGGGGTGAAGCGGTACTGGCCGGTGCGCTCGAAGCCGGCATTCTGGTCGTGGAGGTCGAGCACCAGCGTGGTGGCGTTGCCCTTGGTCTCGGCCAGCGCGCTCTTGCGGGCGATGACGAAGCCGAGGCCGGGAACGCCCTGGATGCACTTGTTCGAGGACGCCGCTACCGCGTCGAAATAGACTTCGCGGCTGTCGAGCGGCAGGGCGCCGAAGGCGCTCATCGAGTCGATCAGCAGCCGGCGGCCATGGCGCTTGACCAGCGCCGCGATCGCCTCGACCGGGTTGCGGATGCCGCTGGTGGTCTCGCAATGGACGGTGAAGACGTGGGTGATGCCGGCGTCCGCCACCAGCATGCGGTCGACCTCGGCGAGATCCGGCGGCGTGTCCTCCGCGGTCTCGTGGACGACGACGGCGCGGCCCGCGATCTCCAGGATGCGCTTGGCGCGCTGGCCATAGGCGCCGTTGATCAGGACCAGGATCTTGCCCTCGCGCGGCACGAAGGTGGTCAGCATTGCCTCGACGGCGAAGGTCCCGGAGCCCTGCATCGGCACCGTGACGAAGTCCTCGCCACCATGGATGACCTTCGGCAGCTCCTCGAGCACCGCCTTGTTGATCCCGACGAAAGTGGCGTCGCGCGAGCCCCAGTCGTGCACCATCGCTTCCTTGATGGCCTTGCTCGTCGTCAACGGGCCGGGTGTCAGCAGAAGCGGGTCACCGGTTTCGGAGGAGGCAGGGCGGCGGGCCTGGGCCATGATGGTCTCGCGATGTCGTTGCGGCGGGTGATCTCGACGCTAGGATCGCGATTGACATAGGTCCAATACATCGTTTCCATATCCTGTATAGATAGGATCTATGGCATGGCCATCAGCTATTCCGGCCTCTCCGCCTTCCACGCCGTGGCCGAGGCGCAGAGCTTCACCGGCGCCGCCAGGACGCGCAATGTCAGCCAGCCGACCCTCTCCGCCCAGGTCCGCGGGCTGGAGGACGCCTATGGCGTCAGGCTGTTCGATCGCGCCGGCCGGCAGGTGAAGCTGACGCCGCTGGGGCAGAGCCTCTTCGTCATCACCGCCCGGCTGTTCGCGGCGGAGGACGAGGCCCAGTCCCTGCTCGCCGGCACTCGCACGCTGCAGCGCGGCCATCTGCGCATCGCCGCCGACAGCGCCACCCATGTCATGGCCACCCTCGCCCGCATGCGCGAGCGCTATCCGGGCCTGACCTTCTCGCTGACGATCGGCAATTCCTCGGAGGTCGTCGACCAGATCATGGACTTCGCTGCCGATGTCGCGATCACGGCACGCGCCAATTCGGATCCGCGCATCTACAGCATCCGGCTGCGCTCCGACGACCTGGTCGCCTTCGTCTCGGACCAGCATGAGCTGGCACGGCACGACCAGCTACCGATCGAGGCCTTCGCCGGCCAGGATATCGTCCTGCGCGAGCGCGGCTCGATCACCCGGGAAGTCTTCGAGAACCGGCTCTCGGTCGCCGGGATCAAGCCGGCGAACCTGCTCGAGGTGCAATCGCGCGAAGCCGTGCGGGAAGCCGTCGCCTTCGGCTTCGGCATCGGCGTGGTCTTCGCCGCCGAGTTCAAGCCGGAAGCCGGCCTGAAGCGCATCGTCATCACCGGCGCCGAGTTCGACGTCGGCGAATACGTCGTCTGCCGGGCGGAGCGCCAGCGCCTGCCGCTGGTGCGCAGCTTCTTCGAGACGGTTCAGGGTCTCCAGGACGAGCGCTGACCCGGCCGCAAAAGAGCGGGCTCAGGCGAGCGCTTCGACCATGGCCGGCCACAGATGGCGCCAGGGGCGCGCCTGCTCATAGGCCGCGGCGACCTTCAGGACCCGCTCGTCGTCGCGCCAGGGGCCGACGATCTGCAGGCCGACCGGCAGCCCGGCATCGGTCCAGCCCGCGGGAACGGAGATCGCGGGATGCCCGGTCAGGTTGAACACCGAGGTGAGGCCGAGCTGCTCGAAGGGCGAGTTGATCGCGACGCCGTCGATGATCGCCGGATAGTTGATCCCAAGCGGGAAGGCCGGGACCGGCGTGGTCGGCGTGACGATGACGTCGTACTGCTCGAAGAGCCTGCGGACCCGATGATAGATCGCGGACTGGGCCTTCTCGGCGAGGCCGACCTGCGTCGCCGTCGCCTTGGCCGCGAGATCGGCGCGCAGGCCCATCAGCGGGTCGATCTCGTCCTTGCGCCCGGGGAAGACGTCATCGATCAGCGCTGCCCGCAAATAGGCATTGATCAGCCCGTAGGGGCCGATGCTGTCGCGGAAATCGACATCGATCTCGCTGATCTCCGCGCCCAGGCTCTCGAACGCCGTCAGCGCCTCCAGACAGAGCGTCCGCACGGCGGCCTCGACCGGAACGACGTTCAGATTGGGGCTATAGCCGACGCGCAGGCCCTTGACAGAGAGATCGCCGGTCGCGGCGGCGAGGAAGTCGTGCGGCCCGTCGGCCAATGAGACGGGGTCGCGCGGATCGGGCCCGGCCATGAGCTGCAAGGCAAGCGCCGCATCCGCGACCGTCCGCGTGATCGGGCCATGGCAGTTCCGGATCGGATGCCAGAGCATCGGATCCTCGGCCGCGATCCGGCCGACGGACGGCTTGAGCCCGACGAGGCCGCAGAAGGCGGCCGGGATACGGATCGAACCGGCGAAATCGCTGCCTTCGGCAATGGCGCCCATGCCGGTTGCGACCGCAGCCGCCGCGCCGCCGCTGGAGCCGCCCGGCGTGCGGCCGGTATCCCAGGGATTGCCGGTTGCACCGAAGATCATGTTGTCGGTGACGCCCTTGCAGCCATTGTCGGGCGTATTGGTCTTGCCGATGAGCACACCGCCGCCACGCTCCCGTAGCCGCTCGGCGACGATGTCGTCGCGGGTCGGGACGCTGTCGAAGACTTTCGACCCCATAGAGGTGCGGATGCCCGCCGTGGCGGTCAGGTCCTTCAGCGTATAGGGCACGCCATGCAAGGGGCGGAGATCGTCGCCGCGCGCCACCGCCTCGTCCGCGGCCTTGGCCTGTTTGCGCGCCAGCTCGGCCGTCACGGTCACGACTGCATTGATGCCGGGATTCAGCTGCTCGATCCGGGCCAGCGCCGCTTCGGTCGCCTCGCGGGAGCTGATCAGCTTGCTGCGGATGCCCGCCGCCAACTCCCGGGCGCTCCACGAGCACAGATCGTTCCGATCGGTCATCCGAATAGTCTCCACTGCTCTACCCATTCCGAGCCGCCGGCATCTGAGATCCAGGCACCGGCGCTTCGCACAATCGATTGCAGAAATAAACTCAAATCAGGCAATTCATGCGGCGACGCGCACATCCTCCTCAGCCCCCCGGCGCTGGGGCTCGATGCCGAGCGTCCCGACGACGAGGATCATGATCATCAGCGCGCTCGCCATCAGCGCCAGCACGCCGCCGACCCCGTATTGGCTGAACAACGGGCCGATGAAGAGCGGTACCACGATGCTGGCGCTGCGCCCCGCGGCATTGCACAGGCCGACCCCGCGCAGGCGGAAGGCGGTCGGGAACAGCTCCGGCACATAGATCGCGAACAGCGCGGCAACCAGCACATAGATCGGAATCGTGAGCAGGAAGCCGATGACAGCGGCCATTGTGGAGCTGGCCGACAGCCCGAACAGGACGCTGAGCACGATGGCGATGGCCGATGCGCCGATGATGGTGGGTTTGCGCCCGAAAGCATCCGCCGAGACTGCTCCGAGCGACGCCCCGATCGGGCCGCCAAGGGCCATCACCAGCGCAAAGCCGGTGCTGCGCGCGATGCTCTCGCCCTGCCCGACGAAGAAGGTCGGCAGCCAGGTGATGAAGCCGTAGATCAGCGTGTTCACCACCATCAGCGCGATGCAGCCGACGATGAGGCGCGTCAGATAGGGCCGGCGGAAGAGCTGGCCGGCACCGAGCGGGACCTCGTCCGTGGTTGATGCCTGCACCGGCGGCAGCGGTCCCATGGCGCTGGCGGACTGCTCGAGCTTCGCGACCAGCGCCTCGGCCTCCGCCTCGCGGCCGGCGGCGGCGAGCCAGCGCGGCGATTCCGGCAGGTCGCGGCGCAGCAGCCAGGCGACGAGGGCTCCGAGTGCGCCGAGCACGAACATCACGCGCCAGCCGAAGGTCGGCACCAGCAGCCAGGCCGTCAGCGCCGAGGCCGGCAGGCCCGCCGTCACCAGCGTGCCGATGAAGCCGGACCAGCGGCCGCGAACCCGCGCCGGGAAGAATTCGGTGATGATCGAGTAGCCGACCACCGCCTCGGCGCCGAGGCCGAGCCCCATCAGGAAGCGCAGCACGATCAGCGTCTCCATATTGGGGGCGAAGGCCGAGGCGAGCGCCGCCGCCCCGAACAGGATCAGGTTCGTCTGATAGGTCACCCGGCGGCCATAGCGGTCGCCCCAGAAACCGGTGAGGAGCGCGCCGAGCGTCATGCCGACGAAGGTCGCCGAAATGAACAGCCCGTTCTGCGCCAGTGTCGAGAAACCCGATTTGTAGGCGGCGCCGAGCACGCTGGCCGCGATATAGATGTCGAAGCCTTCGAAGAACATGCCGACCGCGACGAGCCCGAAGATCTTGCGATGCAACGGCGTGATCGGCAGCCGATCGAGCCTCGCCCCGATGGTGTTGACCGACATTGGCCTCCCCTCCCTGTTATCTGGTGACGGGCGCCGGCCCGATGCTGGGGCCGGTCACGCGCGTCAGTCGACGACGGCGACGCCCTGGATTTCGATGAGCATGGTCGGGTCAGCGAAGCCGGTGACCGTGATCGCGGCGCTGGCCGGGAAGTCGGAGCCGAAGATCTCGGCGCGGATCTCGGTCATCCGCGTGGTGTGGCGCGGATCGGTCAGGAAGACCGTGACGGTGACGATGTCCTTCAGCGTGGCGCCGGCTTCCTTCAGCGTCGCCTCGATATTGCGGAAGGTCTGATAGGTCTGGGCCTCGAAATCGCCGGCGAGCGACTTGCCCTCGCTGTCCTTCTGGCCGGTATGGCCGGCGAACCAGACGGTGCGGCCGCCCTGCGTGATCACCGCCGGCGAGAAGGCGCGCGACTGCTGCCAGGTGCCGCGAACATAGGTCTTGGTCATGATGTCCTCACTGTGGCTTTCGCTTCTTACAAACGATTGCAGAAGCATTTCTCATCGTCAAGCCCCTCTGCCGCTCCACAGCATGCACCTGCCTCAGGCCAGGCATGGACAGCACACAATCGGTGATGGCATAGTCGCAACCGATTGTAGAAAAATTGCAATCGCAGGCAGCTTCGGCTGCGCTGGTCTGCAACGCGAATTCGGGCCGGTTCATCGGTGAAAGCGAAATTGTCCCAGCAGAGCCGCGGCGGCGGCCGGCGCCCGGTCACCATGAAGCAGGTGGCGGAGCTCGCAGGCGTCCACGTCTCCACCGTATCGCGCGCGCTCAATCCGGCAACGCGGCCGATGGTTGTGGCGGAGGCGGTCGCGCGCGTGATGAAGGCGGCCAACACCTTGGGTTATCGTCTCGACCCGGTCGCGGCCTCCTTGCGTACCGGGCGCTCGCGGCTCGTCGGTGTGCTGGTGCCGGATATCGCGACAAGCGTCTTCACGCCGATCCTCACCGGCGCGACGGCCCGGCTCTCGACTCATGGCTATTCGGCGATGGTGGCCTATGTCGGTGCCGATGCGAGACAGCAGCTCGATCTCGCTGGCGACCTGATCGCCCGCCGCGTCGACGGCCTGATCCTGGCCACGGTCAGCCTCGACGACCCGCTGGTCGGCTTCTGCCTCGCCGAAAAACTGCCGGCCGTGCTGGTCAACCGCGCCGAGAAGGAGGCCCGGGTGCCGGCCGTGGTCTCCGACGAGATGCGCGGCATGCAGCTCGCCATCGACCACCTCGTGGCGCTCGGGCACAGCCGGATCGGACATCTCGCCGGCCCGCAGCAGCATTCGACCGGCCTGCTGCGGCGGCAGGGCTTCCTGCAGGCGCTGGCCGCACACGGCCTTAAAGCGCATGGCCTGATCGAAGCCGGCACCTATACCCGCGAGGAAGGCGCACAGGCGGCGCAGCAGCTGATCGGCGGCCATCCCGAGATCACCGCCATCGTCGCCGCGAACGACCTGCTCGCGCTCGGCGCCTACGATACGGTGCGCGAGCATGGGCTGACCTGCCCCGACGACATCGCCATCATCGGCCACAACGACATGCCCCTTGTCGACCTCGTCCAGCCGCCGCTGACCACGATCCGCATCAGCCATGAGGAAATGGGCCGCCAGGCCGCCGATCTCCTGCAGCAGACCATCGAGTCCGCCGACAGCCCGGTCCGCAATGTCGTGCTGCCGCCGCGGCTGATCGTGCGGGGCTCGACCGCCGCACCGCGCAAGGGGCGCATCAAGAGCAAAGCCTGATCGGCCAAGCCGCGCCGACCTCAGGCGAGCGCGAGCTGCCGGAAGCCGTCGTCGATATAGCGGTCGGCCGTCCCGAGTTCCTGCCCGCCAGGGCCATGGCGACGGCGCAGAGCGATGACGCAATCTGCCCCGGCCGGATCGATGGCGAGGTTGCGCGCCAGGCCCCCTTCCGTCACCAGCATGCGATAGGCCTCGTCGAGCACGGCGCGCACCGCCGGCAGCTTCTCGGCCAGGATCGCGCAGGCCTCGGCCTTGTTCGAGGGATCGCCCAGCCATGCCAGGCTGCGGTGGAAGGCGCTGATGAACCGGACGATGAGCTCGGGATGCGCCTGCGCAAAGGACCGCCGCGCCGCCCCGACGATGCCCTGGTAAGGGCCGAGAATCGACCGGGCCGAGAGCAGGCGCACGCTGCCCGCCCCTTCCGCCGCCAGGCAGAGCGGGGCGTTCAGCAAGGTCGCGGCACAGTTTCCATCCTTCAGCGCCTGCAGGCGCTCTGCGCCGGTGCCCACGGCCTTGTAGGTGACGTCGCGCTCGGACATCCCGGCGCGCCTCATGATTTCCTTCAGCACGAAGGCGTAGCCGGTCGTCAGCGCGTCGACGGCGAGCGTGCCACCGCGCAATTGCGCCGGCGTCTCGACCCCTGGCTGCGTCATCAGGCTGAGCAGGCCGTCATCCACCCCCATGAAGGCGAAGAAATCGGCCGTCTCGCCGAGAGGCTCCTCGCCCTGCCCGCTGGCATAGGCGATCACATTGTCGATCGAGGAAAGCGCGATCGCAGCCGTTCCGGAATGCAGCGCGCGCGCCATGTGCCGCGAGTTCGGCGTCAAGGTCAGCGTCAGCTCCAGGCCCTGCTCCGCGAAGAAGCCGCGTGCCTGCCCCGCCCAGACCGGCCAGTTGGAAGCGCCGGCGAAGGCGATGATGTCGAGCTTGGTCATGATCTCCCGCCTTGGGCCACCAGTGGCCATGCGCTCGACGGCCGAGCACAAGACTCTTTCTGCAATCGATTGTAAGAAAAATCAAGCGAAGGGCCGCCGCCCATGCCCGGCAGGTCAAGGAGGAGCGCCCTCGCCTGGCCCGGCGCAGAAGGCGCAGCCTCGCCAGGCCATCGTTTCAGGCGCCGAGGATCGTCAGAATGATGCGTACCGGCTGGTCGCCGATATTTCTGAACCAGTGCTCGGTATCGACCAGCACCGTCGCGGTGTCACCGGCGCCCAGTGTGATCGTCTCCTGCCCGGCGTGGATCTCGAGACGGCCGGTGAGAACGTGGAAAATCTCGCGCGTTCCCGGCTTATGCGGTGCGAAGCGGTTCGATGTCGCTCCCGGCGGGACGCTGTAGGACAGGAGCTCCAGATCCGGCGTCGGGCGCGCCAGTGTCAGCCGCTCGATTCCCGTCACATCGTCGAAGAAGCGCAGATTCTCGCCGTCGCGGGTGATCTTGGCATTGTCGCGCTCCACCAGCTCGGAGAGCTCGAGGCCGAGGCCGCGCGCAATGGCGATCGCGTTGCGCAATGTCGGGCTGAGCAGCCCGCGCTCGACCCGGGACAGCGCGGCCGCCGAAACGCCGCTCGTCCCGGCGAGCTGATCGAGCGTCACGCCGAGCTGCGTGCGACGCGTGCGCACTGCGTTCCCGAACCGGACATCCTGATCCTGCGACTCTAACTCCACGTGAAACCCCTGAGCTTGACAAATTGCATATTAGCAAAAATAATTTCTGATCTGCAAATCGAAGGCATCCGATGTCCACCCTCCTCAGCGCATTGCCGGCGCTGTCCACCATCCTCGCCCTCGCGGTCGGGGCGCGCTCGCTGCACGCCGCCCTTCTGGGCGTGGGAACGGCAGCGCTCGCCATCCTGCTGGCCTTTCCGCTTCCTCCGGACAGCATACTGCCCACCACCTTGCGCTGGACCCCCATCCTGATGGAAGTCCTGCTGATCGTCGCAGGCGGGCTGCTGCTGTCGGAGGTGCTGCGGCAGGCCGGCGGGCAGGCTGCGCTGGCGAGCTGGATCAGCGGACGCGCCGGCCAGGGCGTCGGCGCCATCCTGCTGGTCGTGCACGGCGTCACCCCCTTCGCGGAATCGCTGACTGGCTTCGGCATCGGCGTTACCATCGGCATCCCATTGCTGGCCCATTTCGGCCTGCCCCCGCGCAAGGTCGCGGTGATCGGCCTGATCGGCCTCTGCGCAGTGCCGTGGGGGTCCATGGGGCCGGGCACGCTGATCGCAGCGACGATGTCCGGGCTCTCCTTCCGTGATCTGGGCGTCGCCTCCGCAGCGATCAGCATCATCCCCTTCGTCATGACCGGGTTCATCGCCGCCTGGCTCGCCGCTGCCCCCCAGGAGCGTGGCACGGCTGTCCTGCAAGGAGCGCTGTCCGGCGTCGCGCTGACGCTGGCGATCGCGGCGGCCAATCTCCTGTTCGGAACGGCCCCCGCCGGCGCCCTCGGTGCGCTCGTCATGATCATCCTGCACGTCCTACTCGGGCATCGCCGCAGCGGCAGCGTGCGACTGGAAGCCGTCGGGCGCCGGGCGCTGTCGAGCTATGCCGTCCTGCTCGGCGGCGTGCTGGCCGCCGGCTGGGCCGTGCGGACAAGTGGCCTCTCGGAGAACTGGCGCTATCTCGGCTCACCCGCGCTCTGGCTGTTCATCGCCGCAGCTTGGTTCGCGCATGGCCGGCCGGCGCCCCGGTCGCTGCGCAAGGCCTGGGCGTCCTGGCGCGAGGTTGCGCCGGTCACGGGCCTGTTCATCCTGCTTGGCATCCTGATGGCGGTGTCGGGGATGGCGGCGCATCTGGCCCGCACCCTGGCGGGAGCCGGCACGGCCTACCTCGCCGCCGCTCCGTTCGTCGGCGCGGTGGGCGGCTTTGTAACCGGCTCGAACGCCGGCGCGAATGCGATGTTCGCGACCATTCAGGCCGAGATCGCCCGGTCGCTCGGCGTTGACGTGCTCTGGTTCATGGCGATCCACAACGTCGCGGCGGCCTTCCTGCTCATGGCCTCGCCGGGCAAGATCGAGATGGCCGTGCAACTATCGCCGGCAGGCGCGGTGGAGCATCGCCGCTGGGTTCAATTGGCGACGCTGAGCGTCGCCCTCGTCGTCGTCACGGCGCTGGCGGTGCTGAATATCCTTCTTGGCTTGGGCTGATCGAAGATCACCGAGCCCCGCCAAAGCGCGAGTCCTCGCCGGTCGATACCGCGCATCGCGATGTGTACCGCCAGCGCCGACACACATGGCGGCCATTCGACGAACCGTTCCGTAAAGAGAACAACGCTTCCGAGAGGGCTTAGAACCCGCGTCGCGAATGGCCATCGCTTCCGCCGGCAGCGATGCTGGAGGAGCCACCCCGCCAGCTCGTGCAAGCGGTAAAGAATGTTTCTCGCCGGGCGTTCTCCAGAAAGAACATTCCCGTTGACGCTTGCAAGATCGGACTTCAAGCTTCGCGTGTCCCTGCCGTTATCCCGGCTCGATCGCTGCAGCATCGTCACGACGCAATGCGCTGGGAGCCCGGGCGACGGCGGTGCCACAAGACTGCCGAAACGAAATGGCGGAGCCTGGCCTCTGCAGGATCGACGATGAGCTGGATCGACGTCACCTATCACCTGCGCGGCTCGCCAGAGGACGCCGAAGCGCGCGCCAGGGCGATCGCTGTCGAGCAGAGCATCGAGATGCCGCCCGAGGCGGTCGACGATCCCTTCGTCCTCGGCGAGATTCTCGGCCGCGTCGTCGCCGTCGAGTCGCTGGGCGGTGGCCTGCACGCAATCCGCATCCTGCTCTCGGCCGCGACGGTCGGCGGTGATGCGGGACAGCTCCTCAACATGCTGTTCGGCAACTCCTCGCTGCATGAAGACCTGACGCTTGCCGAGATTGCCGTGCCGCCGGATCTGCGTGCTGCGCTGGGCGACGGCCCGCAGCTCGGTCTCGATGGCCTGCGCCGGCGTGTCGGTGCGCAAGCGCGCGCCCTGACCTGCTCCGCCTTGAAGCCGCAGGGGCTGTCGCCGGAGGGGCTGGCACGCCTGGCGGAAGCCTTCGCGCTCGGCGGCATCGACTACGTCAAGGACGATCACGGGCTGGCGACGCAGGCCTACAGCCCATTCCCGCAGCGCGTTGCGGCCTGCGCCGCCGCGATGCGCCGCGCGACTGCCTGGACCGGCCATCCGACCCGCTATGTGCCGAGCCTCTCCGGCAGCCTCGACGCCGTGCGCGAACAGCTGCGCATCATCAAGGAGGAGGGGCTCGACACGGCGATGGTCGCGCCGGCGATCCTCGGTCTCGCCAATATCCAACAGCTCAGGCGGGACTACCCTGAGATCGCCTTGCTCGCTCATCCGAGCCTGGCGGGCGCGGCGCGGATCGACCCGGCCTGCCTGACCACGCTCTGGCGGCTTGCCGGCATCGATGCCGTGATCTTCCCCAACCATGGCGGCCGCTTCGGCTATTCCGAAGAGACCTGCCAGCGGATCGCGGACGCCGCGATCGCACCCACGCCTGGGCTCGCGGCGATCGCCCCGGTGCCGGCCGGCGGCATGAGCGTCGCGCGCGTGCCGGAAATGCTCGACTTCTACGGCCGCGACGTCATGCTGCTGATCGGCGGTAACCTGCTCGCCGAGGGCGACAGGCTGAGCGACGCCACGGCTGCGTTCGTCGCCACGGTCCACCAGCACTCGCAAGCGCAAGCCCCGGCAGAAACCCATGCCTGACACCAGCAAGGACGACGCCCCCAACCTGCGCCGGCACGAAGACGGCTTTGCCTGGCAGGGCATCGAACGGCTCGCCTACAAGCAGGAGGGCGATGCGCCCTTCCGCGACGTCTCCCGCCAGATTCTGTTCTCGCGGCCGGACCTTGCCGGCGAGCTGCGCTACTTCGAGGTCGGCCCCGGCGGCCACACCACCTTGGAACGCCACGGCCATGTCCATGCGGTCGTCATTGTCCGTGGCCATGGCCGCTGCCTCGTCGGCTCGCAGGTGAGCGAGATCGGCCCGTTCGACCTGGTCACCATCCCCGGCTGGACTTGGCACCAGTTCCGGGCCGAGCCCAATGAGCCGCTCGGCTTCCTCTGCCTGGTCGACGCCACCCGCGACCGCCCTGCCCTGCCGACAGCGGAGGAACTGGCTGCCTTGCGGGCCTCGCCGGAGGTTGCCGCCTTCCTCGAGGGGTGACTCCACCGGCAGCACACCATCCTCGACGCTTATCTGCTTGCCAGGCGCGACATTCGTTGCAGCGCGCCCTCCAGCCGTGCCTTGCAGCCACTGGAAAATAGATCGATGTAGTAGACTTCTACGCGAGAGGCCGGCAGTGCTGACCAGCAAGGGCAAATACGGCATCAAGGCGATGGTTCACCTCGCCGGGTTGAGGATCGGCGAGACCGCCCAGATCGCCGAGATCGCCCAGCGCAACACCATCCCGAAGAAGTTTCTCGACGCGATCCTGCTGGACCTGCGCAAGGCTGGCCTTCTGCGCAGCAAGAAGGGTCCGGGCGGCGGCTACGCGCTGGCGCAGCCGGCCGGAAGCATCACGCTCGGCGCGGTGATCCGGGCATTGGAAGGGCCGATCGCGCCGATCGACTGCGCCAGCCAGTCGGCATTCAGGCCATGCGAGGACTGTGACGACATCGAGGCCTGTGTCGTCCGTTCCGCGATGCGCGAGGTGCGCGACGCGATGGCGGCCGTGGTCGATGAGACGACCATCGCCGACCTGGCTGCCCGGGCCGCCGCGTACAGGCCCGAAATCGACTTCGCGATCTGAGGGCGATCTCCTCCCTGGCATCGGACCGAAAAGTGGAATCCACTTTCCGGAATAATCCGATGCGATCACCATGTGATAGATCAGCGGGACCGCAGCGGACGCGCGGTGATCCAGGAATCGATCACGCTGCATTCGGACGCTTGCGCCCGAATGCAGCGTGACCTCGAGCCGCCCTGCCGGTCAAACCAGGTCGGCTCGAATTGATCCGGACTTAGCTCCGCGAGGCCACGATGCTCTCGTTCCGCAAACGCTCATAATTGGCTTGGTCGACCGGAACCGCATCGGGATTGCCGAGATCGTTCATCCGGACGCGGTAGGTCTCACGGGCCGACCAGGCGGCAGCCGCCGCGACGACGCAGATGGCGAAGGCGATCGCGCCGACCACCAGAGGGACGTTCTGCGAGCCGGGAGGGGCGACGGTCGCGAACAGGGCCGGCAGCAGCGCTGTGACGGCAGTGCCGAGGTTCTGCGAGATCGCCATCGAGGAAACGCGGGTCCGGGTCGGGAACAGCTCGGGAAAGAAGCTCGGGAAGACCGCGTTGTAGCCCTGGTAGACCACGCCCCACATCAGCAGCGACATCACGATCGCCAGCGGCACGCTGTGGATCGAGATCGCATAGAGATAGCCGAAGGCCAGCAGGCCGGAGCCGAGGGCGCCGACGATGATGGGCGGGCGGCGGCCGAACTTGTCGGAGAGGCTCCCGACATAGGGGATCACCAGGCAGGCGACGATGTTGCCCATCACCGGGATCCAGAGATAGACGTCCTTGTGGAAGCCGATGCCGTAGGCGGCCTGGACCGCATAGGCGGCGCCGAAGATGGTGGCGACGACCGGGATGACGTTCATCAGCGCCATCAGGATGACGCGGATCATGTCCGGCCAGGTGGTCTGGATCGCCTCGATCACCGGCGAGCGCGGCGTCGCGTTCTGGCTGTCTTCCTCCTTGAAGGCCGGGGTCTCGTCGACCTCGCGGCGGATGATCCAGCCGGCGATGATGACGACGAAGCTCAGCAGGAAGGGAATGCGCCAGCCCCAACTGTTGAACGCAGCCTCCGGCATGAAATGGGCCAGCGGCAGGAAGACGGCGGCGGCCAGAATCTGCCCCGCCTGCACGCCTTGCAGCGTGTAGCTAGCATAGTAGCCGCGGCGGCCGAAGGGGGCGTGCTCGAGGATCATCGAGCTTGCTCCCGAGATCTCGCCGGCGACGGCGAAGCCCTGGATCAGACGCATGATGACGAGCAGGATCGGCGCGAGGATGCCGACCTGCTCATAGGTCGGGAGCAGGCCGACCGCGATGGTCGAGAAGCCCATCAGGAACATGCACAGGATCAGCACATTCTTGCGGCCATGCGTGTCGCCCCAGTGACCGAGCACGAAGGCACCGATCGGGCGGGCGACATAGCCGACGCCATAGGTTGCCAGAGAGGCGACGATCGCCACGGTCGGATTGCTGGACGGGAAGAAAATCTGCGGGAAGATCAGCGACGCCGCGGTCGCGTAGATGAAGAAGTCGTAATACTCGAGCGCCGAGCCGATCCAGCCGCTGACGGCCGCCTTCTTGGATTGCTGCCTATGCTGGACATCAGCATGCAAAGCTGCCGTCATGTTCCACTCCCGATATGATTGACTTGTTTCTGTTTTCTGTGGGCCGCGGCATTTGGCGCGACGCGTAGTCAAGGCAGGCATAGGTCGCGACGATCCGGCGCCGCTCCCGTAAGACACGTGAAACTCACGATGCGTTCGAAGTCCGGCCGTTCCCGACGACCTATCTCACTTGCAGGGAAACCCGGGACGAGAAGCAGATGGTCAGCAAGCCCGGCAGCACCGCGGGATCGGCTCTCGTCGACGGCGGCGCAACAGCGTCCGCGCGAGCATCGAGCAGCCCATGGCAGGGATAGGTCTTGTGCAATCTCTCCTCCTGCTCATAACCTACCAAGACGAAATCGCGATGAATAATGCAAACTACGCTGGAATTCATAATCTAGAGATTATGCATCTTTGGGGAAGCGCTCGCTTGAGCAGGCCGCCCGGCGTGCTGTTTCCGCCGCGCCGGTCTCTCGACAAGCGACCCATGCGCCAGGCCTGCGATACTGCGACGCCTGGGTCCGGCAGTCGGCTCCTTGAAACGTTTCAGATGGCCTCCGGGCTACACTTCCTCCGCCAGCCGGGTATCGTTGCCCGGCGAATCCTCGCCGGCCTCTCACCCGGCGAGCTCAGGTCATGCAGGCACCCGCCGTCGCGAAGGGACAGAAGATGAAGACGTCGATTGCCACGGTCTCGCTGTCCGGCAACCTCTCGCAGAAGCTCGAAGCCATCGCGGGCGCCGGCTTCGACGGCATCGAGATCTTCGAGCAGGACTTTCTCGCCTCGGATTTCACGCCCGGCGAGGTCGGCCAGATGGTGCGCGACGCCGGGCTCGAGATCACGCTGTTCCAGCCCTTCCGCGATTTCGAGAGCCTGCCCGAGCCGCATCGCAGCCGGGCCTTCGCCCGCGCCGCCCGCAAATTCGAGCTGATGAACCAGCTCGGCACCGATCTCGTGCTGGTCTGCTCGACCACCCATCCGGCCGCCATCGGCGGCATCGACCGCATGGCCGCGGATTTCCATGAGCTCGGCGAGCTGGCCAAGCAGCATGGCGTGCGCGTCGGCTTCGAGGCGCTGTGCTGGGGCCGCTTCGTCAACGACCATCGCGACGCCTGGGAGGTGGTGCGGCGCGCCGACCATCCCAATGTCGGCCTGATCCTCGACAGCTTCCATACGCTCGCCAGGCGGATTGCCCCGGATTCGATCCGTTCGATCCCCGGCGACCGGATCTTCTTCGTGCAGCTCGCCGATGCTCCGGCGATCGACATGGACCTGCTCTACTGGTCGCGCCATTTCCGCAACATGCCCGGCGAAGGCGATCTCGACGTCACCAGCTTCATGCGCGCCGTGGCCGCGACCGGCTATGCCGGGCCGCTGAGCCTGGAGATCTTCAACGACCAGTTCCGCTCCGGCCTGCCACGGCTGGTGGCGCAGGACGGTCATCGCAGCCTGATCCAGCTGATGGACCGGGTGCGCCGGGTCGAGCCCGTGCTGCCGGTGGACCTGCCCGCCTTCCCGCCGCCCGCGCCCGCTTCGGGCGTCGAGTTCATCGAATTCGCCACCAGCGCCGAGGAGGCGCCGGGCGTCGAGGCGCTGCTGCACTCCTGCGGCTTCGACAAGACCGGCAGCCATGTCTCCAAGCCTGTGAGCCTGTGGCGCCAGGGCGGCGTCAACGTGCTGGTCAACACCGACGCCAGCGGCTTCGCCCACAGCTCCTATCTGGTGCACGGCACGGCGGTCTCGGAGATCGCGCTGATGCTGCCCGATGCGCGCGCCGCCTTCGAACGCGCGAGCGCCCTGCTCGCCCAGCCGCATGCGCAGGCGGCCGGCGAGGGCGAATTGAGTATCCCCGCCATTCGCGGCGTCGGCGGCAGCGTGCTGCGCTTCCTCGACGCGAACTCGGATCTCGGCCGCATCTGGGAGATCGACTTCAGGACCAGCCCGGCCGGCGCCGGCGCCGGGCTGACCAGGGTCGACCATCTCGGCCAGACCATGCCCTATGACGAGATGCTGAGCTGGTCGCTGTTCTACACCAGCATCTTCGACGCCCATAAGTCGCCGGTCGTCGACGTCGTCGATCCCGACGGGCTGGTGCGCTCGCAGGCGGTGCAATCGGGCGGCTTGCGCGTCACGCTGAACGGGGCCGGCGCGCGCGGCACCCTGGCGGGGCGCTTCATCGAGGACAGTTTCGGCTCCTCAGTCCAGCACATCGCCTTCGCCAGCGACGACATCTTCGCCACGGCGGCAGCGATGGCGCAGCGCGGCTTCCCGGTCCTGCAGATCGGCGCGAACTACTACAACGACGTCGAGGCTCGTTTCGGCCTGCAACCGGCGCTGGTCGAACGGATGCGCCTTTCCAACATCCTCTATGACGAGGATGCCGGCGGGCAGTTCTTCCAGTTCTATTCGGCTCCGCGGCCCGACGGCTTCTTCTTCGAGATCGTGCAGCGGCAGGGCAATTATCAGGGCTATGGCGCCCCGAACGCCCCCTTCCGCATCGCCGCTCAGAAGCGCGCGGCGCGGCCGGCGGGGATGCCGAAGCGCTAAAGCAATGCCGGCAAAAGTGCGCAGCGGTTTTGCGTCCGGAACTGCGCACGAATAAAACTCTACCCTTGCCGGTCGGCGTTCTCCTTGGTCAGCCGTTCCAGCAGGTCGAGGCCAGGGACCGCCGGCCCGCCCTGGCGCTTGGTCAGGCCGACCGCACCCGACAGGAAGCGGGCGCCCGTCGATATCTCGCAGAGATCGCCGCGATCCAGATCGTCGGCGACGACGCCCCGCGAGATGAACCAGACCGCATCCGAGCCGAGCAGGATCGCGCGCCCCACCGGCAGGGCGACCGTCTCGAAGGCAGGCTGCAGTCCAGCCAGGTTGAACGTCAGCAGATAATCGTCGACCGCCCGGCGGATGATCGCGGTGGCGGGCGGCAGCAGCACCGGCACGCGCGCCAGCAATTGCGCCACCGGCTCGCCGCGCAGCGGATGGTCACCGCGCGCGACCAGCGTGATCTCCTCCTCGTAGAGATGGGCGAAGACCAGGCCGGCCATCTCGCTAGCCACCGGCATGCGCCCGAGCATCAGGTCGATCGCGCCCTCGCGCAGCAGCCCGACCAGATAGGAATGCGGCCCGGTCTCGATCGCCAGCACGGTCTCGGGTGCGATCTCGCGGAAGCGCAGCGCTACGCGAGGGAACAGGCGCGTCGCTGCCGTCGGCAGCACGCCGACCCGGATCGTGCTGCCCGGCGCGCCCGGATGCAGCGCCGCGGCGCCGGCCTCGAAGGCCTGCAAGCCGATGCTGGCATGGCGGCGGAAGAGAGCGCCCTGCTCGGTCAGCACGAGACGCCGCTTCTCGCGCCGGAACAGCGGCGTCGCCAGCAAGGTCTCCAATTCCGCGAGGGTGCGGCTCAGGGCCGGTTGCGTGATGCCCTGACGACGCGCGACCGCCGACAGGCTACCCTCGACGGCGATATCCAGGAAAGCCCGGATATGACGCAGCTTGACGGCAGGGTGCATAATCATTCGATTATGTATCCTAGCGATCTTTGCATTATTCGGGTCTGTTTCACCCTGATAGGTTATGGCTAGGAGGAGAGATCGTGCAAGCCCTTACCCGCCCCTATGGTGCTCTCCACTATCGCACGGACGGTCCGGCGGACGCTCCGACGGTCATCTTCGCCAACTCTCTCGGCACGGATCTGCGGCTCTGGGATGCGGTCCTGCCGCTTCTGCCCCAGGATCTGCGCTATATCCGCTACGACAAGCAGGGCCACGGCCTCTCGACGCTGGGCAATGGCACCGACATCGCCGACCATGCCGACGACGCGATCGCACTGATCGAGGCGCTCGCCGGCAAGTCCGTCGTCTTCGTCGGCCTCTCGATCGGCGGCCTGATCGGCCAGACCGTGGCGAGCCGGCGCCCCGAGCTCCTGCGGGCTCTCGTCCTCTCGAACACCGCGGCGAAGCTCGGCACCGTCGAGAGCTGGCAGGCCCGCATCGACGCCATCGCCGGCCATGGGCTGGAGCATATCGCCGACGCCGTCATGGAGCGCTGGTTCGCCCCTGTCTTCCGCGCGACGCCGGAGCTCGCGCTCTGGCGCGCCATGCTGACCCGGACGCCGGCCGACGGCTACATCGCCGCCTGCAGGGCGCTGTCCCAGGCCGACCAGACCGCCGCGACCGCAGCGCTGCGCCTGCCCGCTCTGGCGATCGCCGGCGATGCCGACGGCGCCTCCCCGGCCGAGCTGGTCGAGGCGACGGCCGCGCTGATTCCCGGCTCGGCCTTCCACGTCATTCCCGGCGCGGGCCACCTGCCCTGCGTCGAGAAGCCCGCGGCCTATGCCGCGATCCTGTCCCCGTTCCTGAGGGCCCACGCGCATGACTGAGCTTGCCGACAAAGGCATGTCGATCCGCCGCCGCGTCCTGGGCGAGGCCCATGTCGCCCGCGCCGAGGCCAACAAGTCCGAGTTCGACGCCCCGTTCCAGGCGCTGATCACCGACGCCGCCTGGGGCCATGTCTGGGCCCGTGACACCCTGCCGACGCGCGAACGCTCGATGATGACGATCGCGCTCCTGGCCGGGCTCGGCAATTATGAGGAGCTTGCCCTGCACCTGCGCGCCACGCGCAACACCGGAGCCAGCAAGGACGACGTGATGGAGGCCCTTCTCCACGTCGCGATCTATGCCGGCGTCCCGCGCGCCAACCACGCCATCAAGATCGCGAAGGACGTCTTCGCAGCCATGGCTCAGGAAGAGCAGGCTTAAGAAAAGAGAGGAAACGCCATGAAACCAGCGGAGTTCTACCAGCGTGACCGGTCCTGGCAGCCGCCGGCGCTGACACCGGACTACAAGACCTCGGTAGGGCGCAGCCCGCGCCTCGCGATGCTCTCGCTCCAGGGCTCGATGTCGGAGATCACCGGCCCGACCTTCGGCCATAGCGACATCGATCCGATCGACAACGACCTGATCAAGAACTACGCCAAATCAGGCGATCCGATCGGCGAGCGCATCATCGTCCATGGCCGCGTCCTCGACGAGAACGGCCGCGGCGTGCCGAACACGCTGGTCGAGATCTGGCAGGCCAATGCCGGCGGCCGCTACCGTCACAAGAAGGACACCTATCTCGCGCCGATCGACCCGAATTTCGGCGGCTGCGGCCGCACGCTGACCGACGAGAACGGCTACTACTTCTTCCGCACGATCAAGCCCGGCGCCTATCCCTGGCGCAACTGGGTCAACAACTGGCGCCCCGCCCATATCCATGTCTCGGTCTTCGGCACGGCCTTCAGCCAGCGCCTGATCACCCAGATGTATTTCGAGGGCGACCCGCTGATCGCGAAATGCCCGATCGTCGCGACGATCCCCGACCCGCGCGCCATCGACCAGCTGATCGCGCCACTGGATCTCAACGCCGCGGTGCCGCTCGACTGCCTCGCCTACAAATTCGACATCGTGCTGCGCGGCCGCCGCTCGACCCTTTTCGAGAACCACCTGGAGGGCAACTGATCATGGTCCAGGCTCTGCCCTATCTGAAGGAATCCGCCTCCCAGACCGCCGGTCCCTATGTCCATATCGGCTTGGCACCGGGCGCGGCGGGCTTCGACATCTATCGCCAGGAACTCGGCCAGACCATCGCCGGCCCCGGCGTGCCCGGCGAGCGCATCCGCGTCGAGGGCCTCGTCTATGACGGCACCGGCGCACCGGTGAAGGACATCCTGCTCGAAGCCTGGCAGGCCGACGCCAACGGCATCTACCCTCATCCCGAGGATCCGCGGCATGGCGAGGTCGCGCCGGGTTTCCGCGGCTGGGGCCGGATCATCACCGATTTCGACAGCGGCCTCTGGAGCTTCGAGACGATCAAGCCGGGTCCCGTGCCGGGTCGCAACAAGCGTATGATGGCCCCGCATATCAGCCTCTGGCTGGTCTCGCGCGGCATCAATATCGGCCTCAACACGCGAATGTATTTCGACGACGAGGACAACAGCGCCGACCCGGTGCTGGGCCTCATCGAGAAGGAGAACCGCCGCCGGACCCTGATCGCCCAGCGCACCGCCGCCGGCGTCTACCGGTTCGACATCCGCCTCCAGGGCGAAGGCGAAACCGTGTTTCTGGACGTCTGAGTCATGACGCAACCCTGCATCATCTGCGTCGCCATCACCGGCTCGCTGCCGACCAAGGCCAACAACCCGGCGGTGCCGATCACCATCGCCGAGCAGGTCGAGAGCACGCAGGAGGCCTTCGAGGCCGGCGCCAGCATCGCGCACTGCCATGTGCGCGACGACGAGGGCAAGCCGAGCTCGGACCCCGAGCGCTATGGCCGTCTCAAGGAGGGCCTGGAGAAGCACTGCCCGGGCATGATCGTCCAGCTCTCGACCGGCGGCCGCTCGGGCGCCGGCCAGGCCCGCGGCGCCATGCTGTCGCTGCGGCCGGACATGGCCTCGCTCGCCGTCGGCTCGAACAACTTCCCGACCCGGGTCTACGAGAATGCGCCGGACCTGGTCGATTGGCTCGCCGCCGAGATGGTGACCTATGGCGTCAAGCCGGAGATCGAGGCCTTCGACCTCTCGCATATCGTCAAGGCGCACGAGATGTGGCAGCACGGCCAGATCGTCGATCGGCCTTATGTTCAGTTCGTCATGGGCGTGAAGAACGCGATGCCGGTCGATCGCGACGTGTTCGACTACTACATCCGCACCGTGAAGCGCCTGTTCGGCGAGAACGCGCCCTGGTGCGCCGCCGGCATCGGCTCGAACCAGATCGTGCTGAACGAATGGGCGATCGCGGCCGGCGGCCATGCCCGCACCGGCCTCGAAGACAATGTCCGGCTCGACCGTGAGCGGCTCGCGCCCTCGAACGCGGCGTTGGTCCAGCGGGCCACAGAGCTCTGCCGGAAGTACGGCCGCCCCGTCGCGACCTGGCAGCAGGCGCGCGAGATCCTCGGCATTCCGATGAGGAGCACGGGCAGCGCCGGCTGAAGCCGAACCGCCTGCCTCCGGCCCGAACAGGACATGGACGCCATGATCAGCGGAAAGACCAGGCTCATCGGCCATCTCGGCTTCCCGACCGAGAGCTTCAAGGCGCCGCTGATCTACAACCCCTATTTCGAGCGCGACGGCATCGACGCGGTGGTGGTGCCGATGGGCAGCCGCAGCGAGGACTATCCCGACTTCCTCAGGCTGTTCTTCCGCCTCTCCAACGCCCATGGCGCGCTCATAACCATGCCGCACAAGGTCGTGACGACCGGGCTGGTCGACGATCTGATGCCGACGGCCGCCATCGCCGGGGCCTGCAATGCCGTCCGCCGCGAGACCGACGGCCAGCTGACCGGCGAGATGTTCGACGGCGAGGGCTTCGTGCGCGGCGTGCTGCGCAAGGGCCGCCAGGTTGCCGGCACCCGGGCGCTCGTGGTCGGCGCGGGCGGCGTCGGCTCGGCGATCGCCGCCTCGCTCGCCAAAGCCGGCGTCGCCGAACTCGGCCTGTTCGACATGAACGCCGGGGCGGCCGAGGCGCTGGGCGAACGGCTCACCCGCTATTATTCCGCGCTCGCGGTCTCGACCGGCTCGAACGATCCGGCCGGCTTCGACATCGTCGTCAACGCGACGCCTTTGGGGATGAAGCCGGGCGATCCCCTGCCGCTCGACATCGAGCGCCTGCCCTCCTCCGCCTTCGTCGGCGAGGTGGTGATGGCGCAGACCATCACGCCCTTCCTGGCGGCTGCACAGCAGCGCGGCTGCCAGGTCCAGGTCGGCACCGACATGCTGTTCGAGCAGATCCCGGCCTATCTGGAGTTCTTCGGCCTGCCCACGACCACCGCGGACGACCTGCGCGCCGTGGCGCGGCTCGGCTGAAGCAGCGCGTTCTCGCTTGCTCCAGGAGCCGGCTCATTCCGGTCGCGCTCGCTCCCGAAATTGGCGGGGCGTGACGCCGGACATGCGGCGAAAGGCGCGGCTGAAATGCGCCGGATCGGTATAGCCGGACGCAAACGCGACATCGATGATCTTGGCGTCGGTATCGCGCAGCAGCCTGCTTGCGTGCTCATATCTGACGGTGCCGAGGATATCCGAATAGGTGAGGCCGGATTGCGCCAGCCTGCGCTGGAAGCTTCGCGTGCTGACCCCAGCCATCTCCGCGACCTCTCCCAGCGCTGGAATCCGCGCGTCCAGGTAGGACGGCAGCATCAGCTTGAGGGTCTCGACGATATCGTAGCCGAGCAGATCGTCCTCAGGCCCGCACGGCATGGGGCGTGCTCCCTGCGAACGATGGGGCAGGCTGAGATACGCGATCGGCAGGTCGACCCAGGCGGCGCGCTGGCCCGACAGGAAGCGCGTGTTCGGCCAGGATGAGCGCGTCGCCGGCCCCGGCGTGTAGCGTGCCTCGAAGGCGATCGTCTCCGGCATCCAATCGGCACCCGTGAACTGCCGGATGATCAGGATGGCGAAGATGTTCTGGAGCCATTGCGCATGCTCCAGATGCCGGAGCCCGCGTGCCCCGGTGAGCCTGTTGCAGATCCGCGCATGGTCGTCGTGGTGCTCGATCCACATGCTCAGGATCGTATCCTCCCGCGGCGCCCAGTGGCACGCATGTCGCAACGCGACGAGCAGCGTCGGGGAGTGAGCGATCAGGGCTCGTGTCTTGTCGCGCAGATGGGAGAAATGCAGCCGCTGGCCAGCGAGAAAGCTGAAATCGTCGATGCCCTGTGTCCTCTCGGCGGTCTCGACGAAGCGAAGGGCCGGCAGCAGCGGGACGTAGAGATCGCTCTTCTCTTCCAGGGATGCCGGCAACCGGCATCGTTCCAGCAGCGAACTCGTCGCTGCCCCGGCCTCGTCGAGAATGCCGAGGAACGGCAGCAGAAACTGGCCACGCGTCAAAGGGATGTTCGCCATCGGGTCTCGCCGCGAGCTCGGGTCGGTGCGCCTTCGCCGGACAGAATCACGCGGGATCGCGGTCGGCAGCGATGCAGGATAGCCGGTCGCGATTGGCGCGAAATGGCAAGACTGGCGACCCGCCCATGCAGGAAATGCCCCGAGCAGAGTTCGTCTGCCAGCGCGCCCGATTCAGTTCGGGAAGCAGCAGCGCCGCTCGGTACGGGCTGGCGGTGGGAAATCCCGAGGAGAAACGGTGCGCCATCTCGTGATCGGACTGACCGCGGCTTCGTTGCAGGCGCCGGCCTGGGCGTCCGACGCCCCGCAACCCGCCTCGCCGCGGGATCCGCTCGTCGCCTCGGCGCCGCGCCTCTCCGTCACGAGCTATCTCTGGGCGACCGCGATCGATGGACGGAGCGCGACATTCCCGCCCCTGCCGGCGGCTGATATCCACTTGCGCTTCCGCGACGTCCTCAAGGAGCTGAACGGCGCGATGATGGCCTCGGCTGAGATGCGGATGGGCCGCTGGAGCGTTCTGGTCGACGGACAGTTCTCGCAGGTGACCTCCGGCGGCAATCTGCCGGGTCCGTTCTTCTCGGCGCTCAAGCTGCGTTCGCAGAGCACGACGGTCCAGGGTTCCGTCTTCTATCGAGCCTATGAGGGCGCCTCGGTATCGTTGGATGTGGGCGCCGGTGTCCGGTTCTGGAACCTGAGCAACAGGCTGGAGATCCTGCCCGGCCTCGCCAATCTGCGCATCGACCATCGCGATTCCGAGGCCTGGGCCGATCCCGTCATCGGCGCCCGGCTCGGTGTCGAGCTAGGCGGGCCGTGGAGCTTGACGGTGGCAGGCGACGTCGGAGGCTTCGGCGCCGGCTCGCAGCTGACCTGGCAGGGGTTGGGCAGCGTCAACTACGCCTGGAGCGAGAAGCTGACGCTGAAGGCCGGCTACCGGGCGCTTCATGTCGATTACCGCCATGGCGGGTTTTCCTATGACGTGACCCAGCACGGCCCGGCCGTTGCGGCGACATATCGGTTCTGACGGAGCGATCCACGAGTGCGGCGATGTCGAAAGGGTGCGGAATGCGTGTGACCGGGATTGCGGTTTGGACCGCTGCCGTTTCGGCGCTTGCCCTGCTCGCGCTGGGCGGGCAGGCCTTCGCCCAATCGGGACAGGCCCAGCCCACTGTCACTGATCCGCATTTCAAGATCGCGCCGGGCTATCTCGCACGATCCGAGCTGCCGGACAGTCTCGTCCTGCTCGGCCCGCCGCCCGCGGCCGGCTCGGCCGCGCTGGCCAGGGACGAAGAGGCGCGCAAGATGACGATACCGCTGCGGAACACCGAACGCTGGACACTCGCCCGTCGCGACGCCGAACTCGCCTTTCCACAGGCGGCCAGCGCCTTCTCCTGCGCGATGGGCGTCGGGATCGACGCGGCGCGGACGCCTCGCCTCTATGCGATGACGCAGAAGATGCTGTCGGATTTCGGCCTGTCGACCTATGGCGTGAAGAACAAGTACAATCGCGTCCGTCCCTTCGTCGTCCACGACGAAGCCACCTGCAGAGCCGACCAGGAGGCCATCCTGCGCGGCGACGGCTCCTATCCCTCCGGCCATACCGCCGCGGGCTGGGGCTGGGCCCTCGTCTTCGCGCAGATCAATCCCGGGCGTTCGAACGAACTGCTCGCGCGCGGCATCGCCTTCGGCCAGAGCCGGGTGATCTGCAACGCCCATTGGCAAAGCGACGTCGATGCCGGCCGCATCATGGGCGCGGCGACCGTGGCGCGGCTGCAGACCAACCCGGCCTTCCTTGCCGATCTCGAAGCGGCAAGGGCGGAGGTCAAGGCGGCGAAGGCGAAGCAGCCGGCGCTGGATTGCACGGCCGAGACAGCGGCCCTGTCGGGGCCGTAGGCCGAGCTAGCCGCGAGGCAGGAGCCTCCTGCCGATCGATCCAGCGCAGGTCGATCCAGGCCGCTTTCAGCCGGCCGTGGCCACGCGCCGCCGGGTCCTTTTCGCGAGCAGGCCGCCGTCGCCGATCGGGATCTCCCCGCCCCCGGCCTTGTCGCCGAGCACATGCGACAGGACGCGGCGGGCATTGGCGGCGCAGTCCATGTCGTCCGGCTTCCCCTCGATCTCGGCCAGCAGCGCGGCGAGCTGCGCCTTGCTCTGCTTGAGACGCCCCTCCAGCGCCTCGATATCCGCCACCTTGCGACGCAGCGCCTCGACCAGCCCGGCATGGTCCCAGCGGTCGAGGCCGGGCGGCAGGAGCTTGCGGATCTCGTCGAGGCTGAAGCCGGCCTGCTGCGCCGTCGTGATCAGCTCCAGCACCAGCACGGCCTGCGGCGGATAGGTGCGGTAGCCATTGGCGCGCCGATCGACCGCCTGCAGCAGGCCCGCCCGCTCGTAAAAGCGGATGCGCGAGCTGGTCAGCCCCGTCCGCTTCGCCAGCTCGCCGATGTTCATCGCTTGCGGTCCCTGAAAAAGGAGCTTGACCTTAAACTTAACTCAAAGGTTACGGTCGGCGCAACTTCTCGAAGGAGACCGTTCGATGTCCCTGTTTTCGCCGCTGACCCTGCCCAATGGCACCATCATCCCCAACCGCATCGCCAAGGCCGCGATGGAGGAGAACATGGCCGATGCCGACCATGCCCCCTCGGCCGAACTCATCAACCTCTACAGCACCTGGGCGCAAGGCGAAGCCGGCCTGATCGTCACCGGCAATGTCATGGTCGACGCCCGCGCCATGACCGGCCCCGGCGGCGTGGTGCTGGAGGATGATCGCCATCTCGACCGCTTCCAGGCCTGGGCGAGCGCCTCCCGTTCGCGCGGCGCGCAGGTCTGGATGCAGATCAACCATCCCGGCCGGCAGATGCCGGCGGCGCTCGGCCAGGAGACGCTGGCGCCCTCCGCGATCGCGCTCGACCTCGGCGCGCAGTCGAAGCGCTTCCCGGTGCCGCGCGCGATGACCGCCGCCGACATCGCCGAGGTCGAGCACCGTTTCGTCGAGACCGCCCGCCTCGCTGAGCGCGCCGGCTTCACCGGCGTCGAGATCCATGCGGCGCATGGCTATCTCGTCAGCCAGTTCCTCTCGCCGCTGTCGAACCGGCGGGACGACCAGTGGGGCGGCAGCCTGGAGAACCGCGCCCGCCTGCTGCTCGACATCGTCAAAGGCGTCCGCGCCGCGGTCGCGCCCGGCTTCGCCGTCGCGGTCAAGCTCAACTCGGCCGATTTCCAGCGCGGCGGCTTCTCGCCTGATGAGGCGCAGGCGGTGGTCGCGATGCTCGATGGCCTCGGCGTCGATCTCGTCGAACTGTCCGGTGGCAGCTACGAGGCGCCGGCCATGATGGGCGCCGCCCGCGACGAGCGGACGCTGGCGCGCGAGGCCTATTTCCTCGCCTTCGCCCGCGACATCGCCAAGACCGCGACTATGCCGCTGATGGTCACCGGCGGCATCAGGCGCCGCGAGGTCGCCCAGGACGTGATCGCGAGCGGCGTCGCCATGGCGGGGATCGCGACAGCGCTCGCCATCGAGCCCGCGCTGCCGCGCCGCTGGCGTGACGGCAAGGCCGACGCACCGACGCTCCGGCCGATCACCTGGACGAACAAGCCGCTCGCCTCCTCCGCTCACATGGCGGCCGCCCGCTACCAGCTGGCACGCCTCAGCCAGCGGCGGCGGACGGCGCCGAACGTCTCGCCGCTCTGGGCCTTGCTGTGCGCGCAGCTCGAAGCCGGACGCCGGGCCCGCCGATATCGCCGCTGGATCGGCGCGCGGAAGCGCGCGGCATGAGCACGGGCCGGCTGCACGAGGCGATCTCAACCTTCTGCCACTGGCTCCTGGCGATGCGGCTGGAAGAGAGCCGGCGCGCGCTTCTCGATCCCCGCCGCGCCGGCGAGGGCATCGCCTCCATTGCCTATTGCGCCGGATTCAACGATCTCTCCGTCTTCAACCGGGCCTTCCGCAACCGCTTCGGCATGACGCCGTCCGACCTGCGCGGCACGAGGCGCAACTGAGCGGAAGGTCACGAGCGATGACTTGGAATAGAGCGCCGGGCCTTCGACGGCCCGCAGGAATCCTGCCGGTCGGTCCCATCAAGGCAGGCCTGCTCGCCTTGATGGTCGCGATCGCCCTCCCGGCGGCTGCTTCCGACTGGCAGCGCTATGGCAATGCCCGCTTCCAATACTGGATCGACATCCCGCCGGGCTTCTCCAAAGTGGAGGAAGCCGACAATGGCGATGGCGGCCTGTCCTCGTCTGCGGATGGCGCTGCCGAATTGCGGGTCTGGGGCAGCTACCCGACCGAAGGCAGCCTTGCGGCCGAGGCCAAGGAGCGCCAGGGTCTGGACCGGCGCGATGGCTGGACCATCAGCTATCAGACCCAGAACAAGAGCGGAGCCGCCTGGTCTGGAACCAAGGGCAACCGCATCGTCTATGCCCGCGCCATCCCGGGCTGCGACCGGGCGGTGGCCTATTTTCGCCTCGAATACGACCGGGAGCGGCAAAAGGCCTTCGACCCGGTGATCTCCCGGCTGGTCAAGTCGTTCCGCAGCGGCGACTGCCGGACCCGCTGAACGCGCCTGCCCTCACCTCCGGGCCAGCTTCGCATCCGCCCAGGCCGCGACGGTTTTCGCCATCGTCGCCAGATGCCCGCTCGGCGAAAAGCCCGACGCCTTGCGCGGCCGCAAGTCGTGATCGCCGTCCTCGAGCCAGAGCATCTCGATTGCCGGCGACAAGGCATAGCCGCCGACCTCCGCGCGCGTGCCGAACTCGTCGCGGGTGCCCTGGACGATCAGCGTCGGCGTCTTGAGATCGGCCAGATGCTGCGTCCGCAGCTGCTCCGGCTTCGCCGGCGGATGGAAGGGGTAGCCGAGGCAGAGCAGGCCGCCGATCCGCCTCCCGGCGAATAGCTCGTCGGCGACCATGCTGGCGACGCGCCCGCCCATCGACTTGCCGCCGATGATCAGCGTTTCCGACGCACCGAGCGCCTCGATCGCGGCGAGGTATTCCGGCTTGAGCGTCTCGGCCCGTGGCGGCGGCTTGCGCCCGGCTTCGCTGCGACGGCTGGCCATGTAGGCGAATTCGAAGCGGGCGACGCGAAACCCGTCTCCGGCCAGGCGTTCCGCTGCAGCCGTCATGGAGGCAGAGTCCATCGGAGCCCCGGCGCCATGGGCCAGGAGAATGGTGTGCCTGGCGTGTTCAGGGCCGTCGAACAGGACGTGCAAATCCGTGTCTCCATCTGTCACGCGCACGAGTTTACGAGGCTCCCGGGCATCCCGAAGCCCCCCGCATCGCTCCATAGGCCGCCAGCGAAAAGCAGACCCTCGGCAATGTCTACGACCTTGGCAGTAGACCACCCTATGATAGCGTAGACTGAGAGCGGAACAAAAAATCCGCCATCGGCTCCGCCGTTGGAAACCTTCGGCGCGGCCGGCCACGCAGGGAGGTGAATGCAATGCGGAAGGCATATATGGCCGCCGTCGCGGCGTGCGCTTTGATTGCGGCCGGAGGCACCGGCCAGGCTCAGGAAAAACTCAAGATCGGCGTCTTGGCGACGCTCTCGGGCGCGCTGACATCTGGCGGCGAGGACGGCGTCCGCGGCGCCCAGATCGCCCTGAAGCAGCGCGGCGGCAAGATCGCCGGGCGCGAGGTCGAGTTCATCATCGCCGCGACCGACGCCAGCCCGGACTCGGCGCTGCGGGCGGCGCGCAAGCTGGTCGAGCAGGACAAGGTCCAGCTCATCCTCGGCCCGCTTTCGGGCTCCGAGGGCATCGCGATGCGCGACTACTCGAAGACGGTGCCGAACGTCACGGTGGTCGATGCGTCGTCGGGCGCGCTCGAAACCACCTATGTCAATCCGTCGCCGAACTATTTCCGCTTCAACAGCAACGGCGCGATGTGGATGGCCGGGCTCGGCGAGTACGTCTTCAAGGACAAGGGCTACAAGAAGCTCGCCGTGATCGGCGAGGACTACTCCTTCCCCTATACCCAGGTCTTCGGCTTCGCCCTCGGCTACTGCAAGGCCGGCGGCCAGATCGTGCAGCGTCAATGGGTGCCGCTCGGAACCAAGGATTTCGGTTCGGTCATCGCCAATATCCCCGATGACGTCGATGCGGTCTTCCTCGGCCTCGGCGGCGGCGACGCCGTCAACTTCCTCAACCAGTACGGCCAGACCGGCGGCAAGGCGAAGTTCGTCGGCGGCTCGATCATGGTCGACCAGACCGTGCTGTCCTCGCGCGGCGCCGCCAAGAAGCTGCTCGTCGGCACGCCTTCCTCGGGCGGTGTCGCCGATGCCTGGGACGATCCGAAATGGAAGGCCTGGGTCAAGGCCTATCAGGACGCCTTCCCGGCGGATAAGCGCTTCGCCAGCCCCTCGCTGTTCGCGACCAATTACTACAATGCCTTCAATGGCATGGCGACGGGCCTGGAGAAGGTCAACGCAGACCTCTCCGATGGCGGCGCGAAGTTCCGGGCGGAACTCGCCAAGGTCGAGCTCGATGCCCCGAACGGGCCGATCAAGCTCGACGACGACAGGCAGGCGATCGCGACGACCTTCATCACCGAAGTCGTCGAGGCGCCGAACGGCGAGCTCACCAACAAGTTCGTCCGCACCGTCCCGAATGTCTCGAAGACGATGGGGCTGTCCGCGGACGCCTTCAAGGCGGTGGGGCTGCCCTCCCGGACCAATCCGGAATGCAAGCCTTAGTCGTTCGTACCGACTGACTCCCCGGACAGGCACGACGAGGATCGTGTCCTGTCCGGCCAGCCGTCCCGCTCCGGTCAACGACGTCGCGCACTTCTTGGGTGCGGCGTCGGGCCAAGGCTCACCTGATGAGGCAGCCTCGGGCCCACCGGACCTTGCCACGCGAGGAGCCATGAGTCGCGCAGTCGCGGTTTGCCACGGTCCGTTCGGACGGGTGTCGATCTACGACCTCGATCGCCCGATGGTGGTGCATGCCCATCGCGAAGCTCACCTGATCTTCTTCCTCGACGGGTCGCGCGGCCTCGTGACCGTCAATGACCACACGGTCCGGGTCGATCCGTTCATGGGCGTCGCGATCAACCCCTGGGAACCGCATAATTTCCAGCCGGAGCAGCCGGGGTCCTTCGGCCTGTTCCTCGTCATCTATCTCAAGCCGGAATGGCTGGCGGCGCAGGCCATGCCGTCGGCCGGTTCGCTGGTCTTCCCGTCATCCGAGCTGGTCCTGACCCGCGAGCTCGCCGCCTGGCGCGATCAGGCGGTCGAGATGTTGCTGTCGCAGCATCGCGATCTCAACCTCGCCCCGGTGCTGATGGCGCTGGCGCAGGCCTCCAGCGAACCGATCGGGCCCGAGCTCGTCTCCTCGCTGTTGCATGACACCTCGGCAGGCGCCCTCGACCGGCGGGTACTGCGTGCCTGCCGACTGCTGGAGCAGCATACCTCGTCCGAAGGCGCGCTCGCCCAGATCGCCCGCGAGGCGGGGCTATCGCGCGCCCATTTCTTCAAGCTCTTCCGGCAACAGGTCGGAGTCACGCCGACCATCTTCGCCAATACCGCCCGGATCGACGCAGCGCTCGAGAGGATCGTGCTGTCGAACGACCCGGTGACCAGCATCAGCCACCGCCTCGGCTTTTCCGGCCAGAGCGTGTTCACGCGCTTCTTCACCGCCCATGTCGGCATGGCGCCGCGCGATTACCGGCGGGTGCTGCGCACCGTTAGCCTCCCGCAAGCGCAGGCGAGCCATGTCTGACTTCATCGCCCGCCGCCCGGTCTGGTCGCTGGTGATCCTGATCGCGATCGCCCTCCTCGCCTTCCTGATCTTCGCGGTCTGGACGCCGTGGATGGAGCTGACCTTCGGCCGCAAGCGCGTCTTCCTGAGCGCGCTCTTCAACGGCATCACGCTCGGCGGGCTCTATTTCCTCGTCGCCAGCGGCTTCACGCTGATCTTCGGCCTGATGCGCAACGTCAACCTGGCGCATGGCTCGCTCTATCTGTTCGGCGGCTATGTCGGCTACAGCATCGGCAACCTGACGGGGTCCTGGTTCGCCGCGCTGATCGGCGCCTTCGTCATCGTCGCGCTTGCCGGCATCCTGATGCAGGTACTGCTCTTTCGCTGGATGGAAGGCCAGGACCTGCGCCAGACGCTGGTCACGATCGGGCTTTCGATCATCGTCGCCGACCTCTTGCTCTGGGGCTATGGCGGCGACACCTTCCAGGTGACGACGCCGGACTGGCTCTCCGGGCCGGTGCAGCTGCCCTTCATCGTCGCGCTGCGCAGCAATGGCGAAGCGGTGATGATGATGTATCCGCTCGTGCGCATCGCCATCCTGGTCGGCGCCATCATTCTCGGCGTCGCGATGTGGCTGGCGCTCAACCGCACCCGCATCGGCATGCTGGTGCGCGCCGGCGTCGACGATCGCGACATGCTCTCGGCCACGGGCGTGCGCGTCCAGCTCGTCTTCATCATGGTCTTCGCCTTCGGCGCGGGGCTCGCAGGACTCGCCGGCGTCGTCGGCGGCACCTTCCAGTCGCTGCAACCGGGCGAGGACACCAAGATCCTCCTGTCTTCGCTGGTCGTCGTCATCGTCGGCGGCATGGGCTCGATCCCCGGCGCGGCGATGGGCGCGCTGATCGTCGGCATCGCCGAGCAGTTCGGCTCGGTCTACATGCCGACCTATGCGGTGATGCTGACCTTCGTCATCATGGTCGTCGTGCTGGCGATCCGGCCGCAGGGCCTGGCCGCGGTGAGGCGCTGACGATGGCGCTGGCCGAACCCCGCCTCGCAATCGCGACACCGCGCCCCCGCGAAGGGCTCGCCGAGATGATCGCGAGGCAGGGCACGTCCTTCTGGATCGTCGCCGCCCTGCTCGTGGTGATGCCGCTGATCGCCAGCCCGTTCTGGCTCGTCCAGATCCTCGCCTATGCGATGATCCTCGGCATGATCGCGCTCAGCCTGATGTTCCTCGCCGGCTATGGCGGCATCGTCAGCCTGGTGCAGATGACGGTCGCGGCCTTCGCCGCCTATCTCGTCGCCATCTTCGGCGACAGCGCCATCACCCAGATCAGCCTGAAATGGCCGTGGTGGACGGCGGTGCCCGTCGCGATCCTGCTCGCCACCGTGTTCGGCACGCTGAGCGGCGCGCTCTCGGTCAGGACCGAGGGCATCTACACGATCATGATCACCCTAGCGATCGGCTCGGCCTTCTACTACCTGACGCTGCAGAACTACACGATCTTCAACGGTTTCAGCGGCTTCAACGGGGTCATGCCGCCGATCTTCCTCGGCATCGACTGGGGCAGCACCGTGCCGTTCTACTACCTCACGCTCGGCTGCGCTGCGATCGCCTATGCCGTCGTCGTCTATGTCTCGCGGGCACCTTTCGGCCTCGCTTTGCAGGGCACGCGCGACAATCCCCGGCGCATGGCGGCGCTCGGCTTCGACGTCGTCGCCCATCGCGTCGCCGCCTATGCCTTCGCCGCGGTGATCGCCGCCTTCGCCGGCGTTCTGCTGGTCTGGTACCAGCGCCAGGTCTCGCCGGGGACAGGCGGCGTCGGGCCGGTGGTCGACATGCTGATCATCGCCGTGGTCGGTGGCCTCAGCCGCCCGATCGGCCCCTTCATCGGCGCGCTGGTCTATGTGCTGCTGCGCACCTTCGCGCTCGATCTGCTCGACTGGGTCGGGCTCGAAGGCAAGCGCTACCAGCTGCTGATCGGCCTCGGCTTCCTCGTCATCGTGCTGTTCTCGCCGGACGGGCTGGTCGGCATCTGGCAGCGGCTGCGCGAGCGCTATCGTCGTGGGCGCGAGGCACAGGACGCGCAGATGCGGGTCGGTGGAGGCTCGCCATGAGCGCCGTGCCGAGCCTGGAGCGGCTGAACACGGCCAGCTCGGGCAACGCGCTCGAACTGCGCGGGGTCTCGCGCCTGTTCGGGGCGCTGGCGGCCCTGTCAGACGTCACCCTGTCGGTTCGCCCTGGCGAGCGGCGTGCCGTGCTCGGCTCGAACGGCGCCGGCAAGACCACGCTGTTCAACTGCGTCACCGGCGATTTCTCGCCGAGCTCCGGCGTGATCCGCTTCTTCGGCGAGGACGTGACGGCTTTCCCGCCGCATGAGCGCATCCGCCGCGGCCTCAGGCGCACCTATCAGATCTCCTCGCTCTTCGCCGGGCTGACGGTGGTCGACAATGTCTACCTCGCCTGCCGGGGCGTCTCGCGGAACCGCTTCTCGCTGCGGCGGCCGCGCCGCGACGACACGCTCCAGCATGCCGCCGAGAGCCTGGTCGACGCCGTCCACCTCACCGCCGTCAAGGATCGGCTGGTCGGCGAGCTGGCCTATGGCCAGCAGCGCCAACTCGAGATCGCGCTCGCTCTGTCGGGCGCGCCGCGCTTCATCCTGTTCGACGAGCCGGCGGCGGGCCTGTCGCCGACCGAGCGGGCCGACCTCGTCCAGATCCTGACCTCGCTGCCGGGCCATATCGGCTACATCATCATCGAGCACGACATGGACGTGGCGCTGCGCGTCGTCGAGAGCGTGACGATGATGCACAATGGCCGCATCTTCAAAGAGGGGCGGCCGGACGAGATCGAGTCCGATCCGGAGGTGCAGGAACTCTATCTCGGGGGCGGTCATGGCTGAGCGCCTGAAAGCCCCGCCCCCCGCCGGCGTTCCGATCCTGCAGATCGCCGGCCTCAACGTCTTCTATGGTCGCTCGCACGCAGTGCAGGGCGTCGATCTCACGCTGCAGCACGGCGTCCTCTCCGTCGTCGGTCGCAACGGCATGGGCAAGACGACCATGTGCAAGGCGATCATGGGGCTGGTGCCGATCGCATCGGGCTCGATCCGCTTCTTCGGCGAGGAGATCGCCGGCCGCTCGCCGGCCGAGGTGGCGCGGCTCGGCATCGGCTATGTGCCGCAGGGCCGCCGGCTCTGGCGCTCGCTGACGGTCGACGAGCATCTGCGGCTGATGCAGCGCGGCAAGCGCGGGCCCTGGACGCCGGAGCGCATCTACGAGGCCTTCCCGCGCCTGGCCGAACGCCGCAACAACGGCGGCGGCCAGCTTTCCGGCGGCGAGCAGCAGATGCTGGCGATCAGCCGGGCGCTGCTGCTCAATCCGCGCCTCCTCATCATGGACGAGCCGACCGAGGGGCTCGCGCCGGTCATCGTCGCCCATGTCGAGGAGATGCTGGTCCGGCTCGCCGAGCAGGGCGACGTCGCTATCCTGGTGATCGAGCAGAATATCGGCGTCGCCACGCAGATGTCCGATCCGGTCGCGATCATGGTCAACGGCCGGATCAACCGGATCATCGCCTCGGCGACGCTCGCCGGCGACCGCGACCTGCAGCAGCGCCTGCTCGGCGTCGGCCGCCATGGCCATGACGAGACCGATGCGGCATCGGAAGCCGCCCCGGCGGCCGGAACCTCCCCGCCTGCCGCTCCGGCCCCGACCGGGCCGATCCGCGTCTATGTCTCGAACCCGGTCATCCCGAACCGCTGGTCGCAAGCCGTGCCGGCGGCGCGGATCGAGGCGCAGGCCCGCACCATCTCGCGCCCGACCTTGGCGACGCGCGACGGCCAGCCGGTCGGTGCGATCCGGCCGCTTGCGGCTGCCGCAAGCAGCGAACCCTATGTCGTCATCGCCGGTACGCTCGACACCAAGGGCGAGGAATTGCGCTTCATTCGCGACCTGATCCGCGCCGAGGGCTTGCGCACCCGTCTCGTCGATCTCTCGACCTCGGGCCGCAGTGCCGGCGGCGACGTCACTCCGCAGGAGGTCGCACTCGCCTCGCCGAAGGGCTCGTCAGGCATCGCTTCCGGCGATCGCGGCACGGCGGTGGCGGCGATGACTGAGGCCTTCAAGGCCTGGCTGCCGCGCCAGCAGGGCCTGCTCGGCATCATCTCGGCCGGCGGCTCGGGCGCGACCGCGATGGTGACGCCGGCGATGCAGGCGCTGCCGGTCGGCCTGCCCAAGCTGATGATCTCGACCATGGCTTCCGGCGATGTTCGCGCCTATGTCGGCGCCACCGACATCGCCATGCTGCACGCCGTCACCGACGTGCAGGGCGTCAACCGTGTCTCGCGCCTCGTGCTCGGCAACGGCGCGCACGCCATCGCCGCGATGGCCAAGGCCCGCCTCGCCGAGCTGAAACCCGAACCCTCCCGCCGCCGCCTGCCCGAGAAGCCGCTGGTCGGGCTCACCATGTTCGGGGTGACCACGCCTTGCGTGCAGCAGGTCTCCAAGCTCCTCGCCGATGAGTGGGAGCCGCTCGTCTTTCACGCCACCGGCACCGGCGGCCAGTCGATGGAGAAGCTGGTCGATTCAGGGCTTGTCGGTGCGGTGATCGACGTCTCGACCACCGAGATCTGCGACCTGCTGATGGGCGGCTTCCTGCCGGCGACAGAGGACCGCTTCGGGGCGATCATCCGAACCCGCATCCCCTATGTCGGCTCGGTCGGCGCCCTCGACATGGTCAACTTCTTCGCGCCCGAGACGGTGCCGGAACGCTATCGCGGCCGGCTGCTCTACCCGCACAACCCGCAGATCACGCTGATGCGGACCACGGCGGAGGAGAATGCCCGCATGGGCCGCTGGATCGGCGAAAAGCTGAACCAGATGGAAGGGCCGGTCCGCTTCCTGATCCCCGAGCTCGGCGTTTCCGCGCTGGATGCGCCCGGCCAGGCCTTCCATGATCCCGCAGCCGACGCCACCCTGTTCCAGGCACTGCAGCAGACGGTGCGTACCGGCCCGAACCGGCAGCTGATCCGGCTGCCGCTCCACATCAACGACCCCGCCTTCGCCACCGCTCTGGTGCAGCAGTTCCGCACGCTGCATGCCGGCCGGCGTCGCGAGCGGGTGGGCGGAGGCAGGCTATGACCTCTTTCGACAAGAAGGCCCTGCTGAAGCGCTTCCGGGCGATGATCGCGAGGGGCGAGCCGATCGTCGGCGGCGGCGCCGGCACCGGCCTCTCGGCAAAATGCGAGGAAGCCGGCGGCATCGACCTGATCGTCATCTACAATTCCGGCCGCTACCGCATGGCCGGCCGCGGCTCTCTCTCCGGACTGATGCCTTATGGCGACGCCAACGCCATCGTCATGGAGATGGCGGCCGAGGTGCTGCCGGTGGTCCGGAAAACGCCGGTGATCGCCGGCGTCTGCGGCACCGACCCGTTCCGGCGCATGGACGTCTTCCTCGACGATATCAGGCGCCTCGGCTTCTCCGGCGTGCAGAACTTCCCGACCGTCGGGCTGATCGACGGCACCTTCCGCGCCAATCTCGAAGAGACCGGCATGGGCTACGGCCTCGAGGTCGAGATGATCGCTCTCGCCAACGCCAAGGGCCTGCTGACCACACCTTACGTCTTCTGCGAGGACGATGCCCGGGCGATGGCAAAGGCCGGCGCCGACATCATCGTCTGCCATCTCGGGCTGACCACCGGCGGCTCGATCGGCGCCGGGACGGCGCTGAAGCTCAAGAACTGCCCGGCGCTGGTCGAGCGCTGGGCCAAGGCCGCGCTGGCCGTGAAGAAGGACGCGATCATCCTCGTCCATGGCGGGCCGGTCGCTGAGCCCGCCGACGCCGACTTCATCATGAAGAACACGACGCACTGCCACGGATTCTACGGTGCGTCCTCGATGGAGCGCCTGCCGGTCGAGGTCGCGATCCGCGACCAGACCCGCGCCTTCAAGCAGATCGGCCGCGAACCGAAGACCGAGAAGCCGGCACGCAAGGCCGGCAAGACGAAATGACCCGGGCACGGGCGGGAGGATGCTGACATGACCGGGCAACTGATCGGATCGCTGATCCTCTGGCTGATCGTGGCGGTGATCGTCATCGCCATCGTCGTCTATCTGGTGAACTGGCTCTATCGCCGCTCCTCGAAGGAGGTCTCCTTCGTCCGCACCGGCCTGTTCGGCGAAAAGGTGGTGATCAATGGCGGTGCTTTCGTGCTGCCGATCATCCACGACGTCACGCCGGTCAACATGAACGTGCTTCAGCTCGCGGTGACGCGGGCGAACAACGATGCGCTGATCACCCGCGACCGCATGCGCGTCGACATCGACGCCGAGTTCTATGTCCGGGTGAAGCCGGAGCGGCAGTCGGTCTCGGTCGCCGCCGCCACGCTCGGCCGGCGCACCCTGCAGCCGGACCAGCTCAACGCCCTGCTCTCCGGCAAGTTCATCTCGGCGCTGCGCACCGTCGCCTCCGAGATGACGATGGAGGAGATGCATGAGAAGCGCGGGACTTACGTCCAGCGCGTCAAGGATGCCGCTGCCGAGGCGCTCGACCAGAACGGCCTCGTGCTGGAATCGGTCGCGCTGACCGATCTCGACCAGACCGACCTGCAATATTTCAACCCGTCCAACCGCTTCGACGCCGCAGGTCTGACCCGGATCATCGAGGAGATCGAGGACAAGCGGAAGCTGCGCAACGACATCGAGCAGGACTCGATGATCCGCATCCGCACCCGCAATCTCGAAGCCGAGCGCCAGGCGCTCGACATCGAGCGCGAGAGCGAGGCGGCACGGCTGGAGCAACAGCGCGAGATCGAGATCAAGCGCGCCATGCAGCGCGCCGAGGTCGCCCGCGAGCGCGCCGTCCGCGACACCGAGGCCGAGCAGGCGCAGATCACCTCGCGCGAGGAGATCGAGAAGTCGCGCATCGCCAATGAGCGCGCCATCAGCGAGGCGCGCATCGCCTCCGAGCGGGACATCCGCCAGCAGGAGATCGCCCGGACGCAGGCGGTCGAGGAAGCCGAGATCGCGGCGCGCGAGCAGGTCGAAAAGGCGCGCATCGCCAATGAGCAGACGATCAATGCCGCCCGCATCGCCTCCGAACGCGAGATTCGGCAGAGGGAAATCGAGCGCACCAGGGTGCTGGAGGCCGCCGAGATCGAGGCGCGCGAGGCGACCGAGAAGGCCCGCATCCTGCAGGAAACCGCGGTGAATGCCGAGCGCATCGCCCGCGAGCAGGAGGTCCGCAACCGCGAGATCGAGCGAACCCGTACGCTCGACCAGGAGGACATTGCGGCGCGCGAGGCGGTCGAGTCGGCGCGCATCGTTCAGGAAGAGCGCGTGCGTGCGCTCCAGATCGCCCGCAACAGAGCCCTGGACGAGGCCGAGATCGCGGCACGCGAGGCAGTCGAGAAGGCCCGCATCGCCCAGGAAGACGTGATCACGGCCGACCGGATCGCGCTCGACCAGCGCAAGCGCCTCCTGGAGATCGGGCGCACCGAGACGGTGGACGCTGCCGAGATCGCCGCCCGCGAAACCGTCGAGAAGGCCAGGATCAGCCAGGAGCGGATCGTCTCGGCCGAGCGCATCCGCCGCGACGAGGAGGTCCGCAATCTCGAGATCGCCCGCAACCAGGCGATCGACACCGCCGAGATCTCGGCGCGCGAGGCGACGGAAGCCGCCCGCATCGCGCAGGAGAAGGTCGTGGCGGCCGAGCGCATCGCCGCCGAGCTCGCGACGAAGGAACTGGAAATCCGGCGCAATGCCGATCTCGACGCCGCCGAACTGAAGCGCCGCGACGCCGTCGAGCGCCAGCGCATCGCCACCGAGCTCGGGCTGGAGAAGGAGCGGATCGACTCCAGCAAGACCCGCGAGATGCTGCAGATCGCCCAGAAGAAGGCGGTCGAGGTCGCCGAGGAGGAGCGCGCCATCGTGCTCGCCAACAAGAAGGTCGAGCGCACCGACGCCGACAAGGCGCTGCGCCAGGCCGAGATCACGGCACGCCAGCAGGTCGAGACCGTCGACATCGCCCGCGAACAGGCGCTGGAAGCGGTCAGGATCGAGCGCCGCCGCGCGCTTGAGCAGCTGGAGATCGCGCGCAACCAGGCGCTGCAGGAGGCGCAGATCGTCTCGAATGAGGAGATCGAGCGGGCGCGCATCTCCTCCGACCGCGGCCTCGACGAAGCCCGCATCGGCCGTCAGCGCGAACTGCGCAAGCTCGAGATCGGGCGCGAACGCGAGGTCGAGACGGCGGCCATGGACAAGGCGATCGCGCTCTATGCCAAGTCGCTGGAGGAATCGGCGGCGCAGGCCAATGCCGAGATCGCCCGTGCCAAGGCTGTCGAGGCCGAGGAGAAGGTCAAGACCGTCCGCGAGAGCGAGAGCGCGCAGCGCCGCAAGACCGTCGAGATCCTGCTCGCCGAGAAGGCCGCCGAGGAGGCCCGCATCGCCGCCGAGGCCGAGAAGGTGCGCCGCGCCGTCGAGGCCGAGGCGCAGAAGCTGCTCTACGAGGCCGAGAATGTGCTCAGCGATGGCGCCCGCTATGGGCTGTTCCGCCGCCGCCTGCTCGACAAGATCGAGGGCATCGTGCGCGAGAGCGTCAAGCCGATGGAGAAGATCGAGGGCATCCGCATCCTGCATGTCGACGGGCTCGCCGGCGGGGCAGGAGCGAGTGGCGCCGGCGGGGCGGCCCGCTCGCCCACCGACGAGGTCATCGAGTCGGCGCTGCGCTACCGCGTGCAGGCGCCGATGATCGACCAGGTGCTGAAAGAGATCGGCATCGAGGGCGGCAATCTCGCCAAGATGGGCGGGCTGATGCGCGAGGCCTCCGACATGCAGCGCGTCGCCAAGGAAGCGCAGCCGGCCAAGCCCAAGGATGGCGGCGATCCCGCCCCCGATGGCGGTGGCGGTGGCCGCTCCGGCTCCGGCAAGAAGTCGTGAGGCGCTGACAGATGGCCCGCGTCTACGTCTCCAGCGTCATCGCCGCCCCGGCCGCCAAGGTCTGGGCCAGGGTGCGCGACTTCAACGGCCTGCCGAACTGGCATCCCCGCATCGCCGAGAGCCGGATCGAGAACGGCGAGCCGGCCGACAAGGTCGGCTGCATCCGCGCCTTCTCGCTGCGCAGCGGCGATCGTCTGCGCGAGCAGCTGCTCGGCCTCTCCGACTACGACATGTTCTGCACCTATTCGATCCTGGATTCGCCCATGCCGCTGACCAACTACGTCGCGACGCTCAGGCTGACGCCGATCACCGATCAGGAGCGCACCTTCATCGAATGGTCGGCCGATTTCGACTGCGCGCCGGACAAGGAGGCCGAGCTCGTCGCCGGCATCGGCACCAATGTCTTCCAGGGCGGCTTCGACGCCCTCAAGCGCGCCTTCGGGGGATAGCCATGCCCCATGTGGTCCGCAGCACGATCATCGATGCGCCGGTGGACCGGCTCTGGTCGGTCCTGCGCGACTTCAACGGGCATGACCGCTGGCACCCGATCGTGGCGCGGAGCGAGATCGAGCGCGCCTATCCGCCGGACCGGGTCGGCTGCATCCGGCGCTTCCTGCTGCGCGACGGCAGCGAATTGCGCGAGCAATTGCTGACCCTCTCGGACCTCGAGATGACCTTTAGCTACTGCCTGCTCGATACGCCGATCCCGCTGTTCAACTACGTCGCCCATGTCCGTCTGCTGCCGGTGACCGACGGCAATCGCAGCTTCTGGCACTGGGAAAGCCGCTTCACCACGCCGCCCGGGCGGGAAGCCGAGCTCGCCCGGCTCGTCGGCGACGAGGTCTACACCAACGGCATCGAGGCGGTGCGCCGCCTGCCCGCGATCGTCGGCGAGGAGGCCTGACATGCTCGACCTGCGAACCTGCGCCAGCCTGTCGGAAGCCGCCGGCATCCTCTCCGGCGATCGCCAGGCGCTGTTGATCGGCGGCGGCACGCTGGTGATGCGCGACGTCAACGAGGGCCGTTTGACCGAGGGCACGCTGGTGCGCGTCACCGATCCGGCCTTGCGCCAGATGAGCACCGGCGGCGCCCGCATCGAGCTCGGCGCCGGCGTGACAATGGCGGCGGTGCTGGCCAATCGCGACCTTGCTTTCCTGCATGCCGCGGCGCGCGCCATCGGTGGGCCGGCGGTCAGGACGATGGCGACGATCGGCGGTAATCTTTTTGCTGGCGCGCCCTATGGCGATTTCACCGTGGCGCTGCTGGCGCTCGATGCGCAGGTCGTGCTGCAGTCCGGCTATGGCTCGGGCCGGGCGGTGCCGCTGGAGGATTTCCTCAGCGCCCGTGAGCGCGGCGGCCAGGGGCTGGTGACGGCAGTCCAGTTCGCCCGCCCGCAGAACCCGGCCGAGTTCCACTTCCGCAAGATCAGCCGGGTGAAGCCGAAGGGCATTTCGGTGCTCTCGATCGCCGCGCATCTGCCGCTGTCCGGCGGCCGGATCACACAGGCGCGCGTCGCCTATGGCGCGATGGCCCCATTGCCGATCCGCGCCCGCGGCGTCGAGCGGGCGCTCGACGGCAAGCCGCTCGACCAGAGCGCGATCCAGGCGGCGAAGCAGGCGGCGCTGGAAGGCTGCCGCCCGGCGACCGATGCGATCGCCAGCGAGTGGTACCGGCGCGAAATCCTCCCCGTTCATCTCGGCCGGCTGCTCGCCGGCGAGCCGCGCTGAGGAGGCGCCGATGGCCAAGCTCCCCATCCAGTTCCGCCTCAACGGCAGCGACCGCGCCACCTTCGTCGATCCCGCGAGCAACCTGCTCGACACGCTGCGGCGCGGGCTCGGCGATTTCGGCCCCAAGTACGGTTGCGGCCAGGGCACTTGCGGCGTCTGCACGGTGCTGGTCGACGGCGAGCCGCAACTCGCCTGCCTGACGCTCGCGGTGTCCTGCGAGGGTCGCCAGATCGAGACCGCCTCCGGCATGGCCGACGGCCCGCACCTGCACCCGCTGCAGGACGCCTTCATGGACCATTTCGCGGCGCAGTGCGGCTTCTGCACGCCGGGCATGCTGACTGCGGCGCGGGCGCTTCTGGCGAAGAACCCGCAGCCGAGCCGCGAGGAGGTCGTCGAGGCGATCAGCGGCAATATCTGCCGCTGCACCGGCTACGAGCCGATCATCGCCGCGATCCTCGCTGCTGCCAGCGGAACCAGCGTGAGGCGGGCCTGATGATGAAGACCTACGTGCCCCGCTCGCAGTCGTCCCGGGCGGAGCGAAGCGCAGACCCGGGACCCATGCCGGAACAGTTCAGGCATGGATCCCGGATCGGCGCCGCTTTGCGGCTTGTCCGGGATGACGATGAGAGGGAAGCGAAGGGAAGCGGGAGATCGTCATGCTAGAACTCCGCAAGGACCTCTTCGCCGACGAGCGCGACGACAATCTCAACGTCGTCGGCAAGGGCGTGCAGCGCCAGGACATGCCGGGCCATGTCACGGCGCGGACCCGCTTCTTCGACGACCACGCCTTCGACGGCATGCTGCATCTCAAGGTGGTGCGCAGCCCGCATCACCATGCCCGTATCCGCGCGATCGATACCTCGGCGGCCGAGCGCGCGCCCGGCGTCAAGCGCGTGCTGCGCGGCGCCGATGTGCCCGTGAACAAGAACACGCTGCTCAGCCTGATCAATTTCGGCAAGGACGACGAGCCCTCGCTGGCGGTGAGCAAGGTCAGCTACAAGGGCGAGCCGGTCGTCGCCATCCTCGCCGACAGCGAGGCGCAGGCGCTCGCCGCCCGCAAGCTGGTGCGCATCGACTACGACCCGCTGCCGGCGGTGTTCGATGTCGAGGAGACGCTGAAGCCCGGCGCGCCGGTGGTCAACGAGACCTATCCCGGCAACTACTTCGAATATCACGAGCGCTTCGACCATCAGAAGCTGCGCTTCGGCGATGTCGAGCGCGGCTTCGCCGGCGCCGACATCGTGATGGAACATCGCTACCAGATGTCGCCGATCGAGCACGCGCCGACCGAGACCAACGGCTCGATCGCGGCGCCCGAGCAGAACGGCCGCTATGTCGTGCACTCCTGCGCCCAGGGGCTGTTCTTTGCGCTCGGCACCACCGCCAAGATCGTCGATGTCGAGTCGAACATGCTGCACTTCATCGGCGGCACGGTCGGCGGCGGCTTCGGCGGCAAGGTCGACTCGCTGACCGAGCCGCTCGCCGTGCTCGGCGCCATGCTGACCGGCAGGCCGGTGCGCTTCGTGCTCGATCGCGAAGAGGAGATGCTCTACGGCTCGCCGCGCGGGGCCGAGCGCATCTACGTCAAGGATGGGCTGATGCGCGACGGGCGGATCGTCGCCCGCCATATCCGCAGTTATTTCGACGCCGGCGCCTATACGCGGCTGTCGAGCTACGCCGCGATCAAGTGCACCGCGCATGTGCCGGGGCCGTACTGGATCCCCAACGTCGCCTCCGACATCTACGTCTCCTACACCAATCGCTGCCCCTCCACCGCGATGCGCGGCTTCGGCGTCACCGCGGTCGATTTCGCGCTCGAGGTCCAGATGGACCGCCTCGCCGAGGCCGCCAGCATGGACCCGATGGAGTTCCGGATTCTCAACGCCTATCGCGACGGGGACATGAAGCCTCACCGGCGCGCCGCCAAGAACACGGCATTGGTCGAATGCGTTCAGGTCGCGGCCGAGAAGGCGAACTGGCCGCTCTCCGAGCAAGCGAAGCGGGCCTCCTCTTTGCTCGGCGGCGGCGCCGGCGACCGCGCGCAGATCCCGGCGACCCAGCTCGACGCCCGCGGCCAGATCGGCCGGCCCGATACGCGCAGCGGGCCGGTGACGCAGGTGCTGCCGGCCGGCACGAGCCGGATCGCACCGAGCAAGCAGCCGGTGATGGAGGGCGCGCGCGACGGCCGCGCCGCGCCGACGCAGGTGCCGCGTTACGAGCCGCAGCGGCCGGCAGCGCCGCCACCTCCGGCTTATCAGCCTGCGCCGCCGCCCTATCAGCCGGGCGGGTCCTATTCGCCGCCGCCGGCTTATCAACCGGCCAGCCCACCCCCTGCCCCGCCTCCGCCCGCCGCTCCGGCGCAGCCGCAGCACGGCGCGGTGCGGTTCTCGTCGGTCTTCGGCACGAGGAGGCGCTGAGATGGCCCGTCACGAAGGCCGCGGCATGGCCTCGGTCAATTATCCGATCGGCATGAACCTGGGCGGCGATCCGAGCCAGGCGCTGATCCATTCCAACCCCGACGGCAAGTTCACCGTCGCGCTCTCGGCCATCGACCTCGGCCAGGGCATGAAGCAGGTCTCGCGCCAGATCGCGGCCGAGACGCTCGGCGTGCCCGTCGAGGACGTCTATGTCGACACCGCCGACAGCGACACCGGCCCGCACGACATGGGCTCCTTCGCCTCGCGCGGCACCCACCGCATGGGCAACGCCATCATCGTCGCGGCGCGAGAGGCTCGCGGCGTGCTGCTCGAAGCCGCAGCCGAGGAGCTCGAGGTCAACGCCGCCGACCTCGTCACCGACGGGCGCGGCAACATCCATGTCCGCGGCGCGCCCTCGCGCAGCATCACGGTCAAGGCGACGGCGCAGGCGGCGCAGTTCAAACAGGGCAAGACCATCGCCGGGCGCGGCATCTTCCTGATCCCGCTCTCGGCCGTCGATGCCGAGACCGGCGAGATGAACCCGAACACCGCCTTCGCCCATGCCTGCCTCGTCGCCGATGTCGCGGTCGACGACGAGACCGGCGAGGTCGAGGTGCTCCGGATGACCAGCGCCTATGAGCTCGGCCGCGTCATCAATCCGCGCATGGTCGAGCAGCAATTGGTCGGCGGCGCCTGGATGGGCATCAGCCACGCGCTCTATGAGACGCCGGAACCCTACTACCCCAATCCCGAGCACGGCCCGCGCGACTTCAACGAATACCTGATGCCCGGGCCGGGCGACATCGCGCCCTATCACGTCACTGTCTTGGAGCGGCCGGCGCCGGATGGGCCGTTCGGCGGCAAGGGGCCGGGCGAGATGTGCGCCAACCCGGTGCTGCCGGCGATCGCCAACGCCGTCTACAACGCCGTCGGCGTCCGGGTCGACGAATTGCCGATCACGCCGGAGAAGATCCTGCGGGCTATCCGGGCCAATGGCGGCGTCAAGCCGGGCCCGCGGCGCGGCGGCCCGGTGAACTGGCGGTGACGCGATGGCGCTGAGGACGACCGTCGCCGGCATCTCCAGCCCCGAGGACCTCGCAGAGGCCCTGCAGGCGGCGATGTATCTCGCCGATGACGGCATCGCGACAGCCGGCTACCTCTCGCTCGCGCTCGGCAAGCCGCTGCTGCTGGAGGGCGCCCCCGGCGTCGGCAAGACCGAGGCCGCCAAGGCGCTCGCCGGCATCCTCGGGCGCCAGCTCATCCGCCTGCAATGCTTCGAGGGCATCGACGCGGCAGCCGCGCTCTACGAATGGAACTATCCGCGCCAGATGCTCGCCATCCGGCAGGCGAAGGACGGCGAGCATCTCGACATCTACCGCGACGACTTCCTGATCGAGCGGCCGATGCTGACGACGCTGCGGCGGCCGGAATCGACGGTGCTGCTGATCGACGAGATTGACCGCTCCGATCATGAATTCGAGGCCTTCCTGCTCGAATTCCTCTCGGATTTCTCGATCTCGATCCCCGAGCGCGGCACGCTGCGCGCGCCCGAGCGGCCGGTGGTGATCCTGACCTCGAACCGGACCCGCGAACTGCACGAGGCGCTCAGACGCCGCTGCGTCTACCACTACATCGCCTATCCGGAGCCCGAACGGGAGGCGCAGATCATCATGCTGCGCTCCTCGGCCGTGGCGGAGAGCACGGCGCGCGCCGTCGTCCACGCGGTCGGGCTGCTGCGGCAGGAGCCGCTCGCCAAGCCGCCTGGTGTCGCCGAGGCGGTCGACTGGGCCGAGGCCGCGACGGCGCTGGCGCAAAGCGGCGCGCCCTGGCCGGAGGCCTTCCGCCGCTCGCTCGGCGCGGCGATCAAGGACGAGGAAGACCTCGCCCACCTGCGCCCGCGCCTGCCGCTGTTCATCCCGGGGCTGGCGGCATGAGGATGTCAACGTCATTGCGAGCGAAGCGAAGCGATCCAGGGGACCATAGAGCTCTGCCACTTCTGGATTGCTTCGTCGCTCCTCTCCTCGCAATGACGGAAAGCGCAAACGCGTCCCCTTCCCTCCGCTTGCGGTGGGGAAGGGTTAGGGATGGGGGGCCGGAAAGCCGAGTTCAGATCTTCTTCCAGTTCAGCGCCAAGCGGCGCTGCCCCCCACCCCGACCCTCCCCGCCGCAAGCGGGGGGAGGGAGTAGGGAACGTCACGCCTTCATAACGACCGGGAGGCATACGGCATGATCGCCCCCCTCCCTGCCGCCGCCCGGCTTTTCGTCGCCTTCCCGGCGCTGCTGCGTCAGCACGGCATTGCGGCCGCGCCCGAGCAGACCACCAGCTTCCTGATGGCGGTCGAATTGCTCGGGCCACGCAGCATCGCTGACATCCGCAAGGCCGCGATCGCAACACTCGCTCCGCATCCCGAGCAGCGCGAGCGCTTCGATGCGCTGTTCGACATGCATTTCCTCGGCGGCGCTCTCGCCGAGCCCAGCGATGATGATTTCGCGCCGGACGAGGACATCTCGGTCCAGGAGGACGCCGGCTCGCGCGAGGTGCTGATCGGCGAAGAGGCCAACGAGACCGGCCAGGCTGCGACCGGCGCGGAAGCTCTCTCGATCCGCCAGCTGAAGACGCTCGACGAGAGCGAGACCCTGCGTCGTTTCGGCCGGGCGCTGCCGGCCGCCCTGCCCCGCCGGCGCGGCTATCGCCATCGAACGGCGCGGCGCGGGCCGATGGTCGATCTCGCCCGCAGCCTGAAAGATGCGATCCGCCATGACGGCGAGGTGATGAGCCTGAAGCGGCTCCGGCGCGTGACGCGGCCCCGGCCGATCCTGCTGCTGATCGACGTCTCCGGCTCGATGAAGCAGCGCAGCGACGCCAATCTTGCTCTGGCGCATACGATCGTCCACGCGACCCGGCAGGTCGAGGTCTTCACATTTGGCACGAGGCTGACCCGCGTGACGCGGGCGCTCAGGCGCAGGCGCCGCGAGCAGGCGCTGGCGGAAGCCTCCGGCCTCGTCGCCGACTGGGATGGCGGCACCCGCATCGGCGACGCGCTGCAGGCCTTCCTCGCCGTGCCCCGCTTCGCTGCTTACGCGCGCGGTGCCGTCGTCGTCGTGCTCTCGGACGGTCTCGAACGCGGCGATCCCTCGGCGCTGGTCACGGCGGTCGCGAGGCTGGCGCAGCGCGCCCATCGCATCGACTGGCTGACGCCGCTCGCCGCCGATCCCGGCTACCGGCCGCAAACCGAAGCGCTCCGGCTGATCGCGCCTCGCCTCGCCAGCCTCTCGGACGGCGGCAGCACGGCGCGGATCTGCCGGCACATCCTGTCACTCGGAGGCTCGCTGGCGGCATGACCGGTCTCGTCGATTCCCATTTCCACATCTGGCGGCAGGCCGATCTGCCCTGGCTGCTCGGGCCGATGCAGCCACGCATCTTCGGCCCCTACGAGCCGATCCGGCGCGACTATCCGATCGCGGAGTACCTCGGCGATTGCCGTCCGGCGGGCGTGACTGAAGCCGTCTACGTCCAGGCCAACTGGGCAACGAACCGTTATCTCGACGAGGTGGCTTACGTTTCGCAGGCCTCGGAGGAATCCGGCTTCCCGATCGCCATCGTCGCCTATGCCGACATGCTCGCCGGCGATGTCCGCCCACAGCTCGACCAACTCGCGCGCAACGCCCGCGTGCGCGGCGTGCGCATGCAGTTGCACTGGCACGAGAGCGCGCTCTACCGCTTCGCCAGCGGGCCCGACCTCGCCCGCGATCCCAAGATCATCGCCAATGTCGGGCGGCTGGCTGAATACGGCTTCAGCTTCGACCTCCAGGTCTTCGCTGGCCAGATGGCGGGCGCGGCCGAGCTCGCCGCCGCCTGCCCGAAGGTGACCTTCGTGCTCCAGCATGCCGGCATGCTGGAGGATCTGTCGCCGGATGGCATCGCTGCCTGGCGCGACGGCATGACGCTGCTCGCGGCGCAGCCCAACATCACCAGCAAGCTCTCGGGCCTCGGCACCTTCCTGCGCCGCAACGATCCCGAGACGATCGCCTTCATCGTCGGCGAGACGCTTCGCTTGTTCGGAGCCGAGCGCTGCCTGTTCGGCTCCAATTTCCCGATCGAGAAGCTCTGGACGAGCTATGCCGAGCTGATCGCCGCGCATCTGGCGGCGGTGCCGCAAGCCGCGCAGGAAGCCGTGTTCAACGACACCGCGAGGCGGGTCTACCGCCTCGGCCAATAATCAAAGGGAGGACGTCCATGGCCCTCGAAATCAAGATCCTCGACTATGGCGATATCGAGCTGGAATCGAGCTTCCTCGTGCTCGGCCGCGATTGCGGCCGCACCCGCCGCGTGCCGACCTATGGCTTCCTGATCCTCGGCGGGCCCTGGCCGGTGGTGGTCGATACCGGGTACCGCAACAACCAGATCATGGAGAGCCTCGGCATGCGCGGCCTCCAGTTCCACGAGAACATGATCGAGAACCAGCTCGCCAAACACGGCGTGCGCATGGGCGACGTGCGCTATGTCATGCACACCCATCTCCATATCGACCATGCCGGCAAGGACGAGCTGTTCCCGATGAACACCACGGTGCTCGTCAACCGGCGCGAGCTCGAATACTCGGTCTCCGGGCTGATGCACCCGCAATATCCTGCGCCCGACATCAAGCACCTGATCGACCGGCTGCACACGCGCGACGCGCTCCGCTTCGAGGACCTCGAACTCTCGGGGATGATCGAGCTCTTCCCCGGCTGCTATCTCGAAGCTGCCGGCGCCCATACCGAAGGCTCGATGAACGTCCATGTCGACACCAATGAAGGGCGCGCCATCATCTGCGGCGACGTGATCTACGATTTCAACGACCAGATCGTCTCGCCCTTCCACGAGCTGCACGCCAACGAGCCGCGCACCACCGGCAATCACGGCGTCTCCAAGCGCGAGGAGAAGGCGGCGATCAAGAAGCTGCTCGCCAACGGCGCCTTCCTGCTGCCGGTGCACGACAAGCCGGCCAAGATCGCCCATGGCCAGGTCATCGGCCGCATGGACATGGCGGTGCCGGGCCCGGTCGTGCAGTCGCTGCCGGCGCGCAACTGGTTCGCGGCCTGACGGGGGTCGCCATGACCACGCATGTCGCAGTCCAGTCCGGCTTCGCCGACCTGATCGACCTCTGGGCGCCGGTCCGCCAGCTCGGCACCGGCTTCGAGTTCTGCGAGGGGCCGATCTGGCATCCGCGCGAGCAGCATCTGCTGTTCTCGGACATGCCGGGCGATGTCCGCCGCCGCTGGGACAAAAACGGCTTCCGCGAGGTCAGGCGGCCGGCGAACAAGTGCAACGGCATGACCTATGATGCCGAGCTTAATCTGATCGTCTGCGAGCACGCGACCTCGTCGCTGGTGCGCGAGCGGCCGGACGGGCGGCACGAGGTTCTTGCCTCGCATGTCGAGGGGATGGAGCTCAACAGCCCCAACGACGTCGTCGTGAAATCGGATGGGGCGATCTACTTCTCCGATCCCTGGTATGGCCGCATGCCGGTCTTCGGCGTCGAGCGGCCGCGCCAGCTCGGTTTCCAGGGCGTCTATCGCATTCCGCCGGAGGGTGGTGCACCGCAGCTGCTGGTCGACCGCTATCTCTTCGACCAGCCGAACGGGCTCTGCTTTTGTCCGACGGAGGACCGGCTCTTCGTCAACGACACCGTCCAGCACAATATCCGCGTCTTCGACGTTCTCCCGGACGGACGGCTCGGCTCCGGCCGCATCTTCGCCTCCGGTATCGTCGGGCCTGAGCCGGGCGTCCCCGACGGCATGAAATGCGATGCGCAGGGCAATATCTGGGTGACCGGCCCCGGCGGTGTCTGGGTCTATTCGATCAAGGGCGAGTTGATCGGCAAGCTGCGCGTGCCGGAGCTCGTCGGCAACCTCACTTGGGGCGGGCCGGACTGGCGCACGCTCTTCCTCACCGCGAGCCATTCGCTCTACGCGGTCGAGACCAAGGTCGGGCCACGCATCGAGCCCTATATGAAGGCGGGCCATGCTAGCGCCGGCCGCTGGAGCCATGACCGCGCAGCGCCAGAGCGGGCAGCAGCAGACGTCACACCCGCCGCCACCATCTCGGCGAGCGGCGTGAAGAAGGCCGCCGCCGGTTACCGGCTCGACCCGTCACGCTGCGCGTTGATCATCCAGGACATGCAGAACGATGTCGTCATGGAGGGCGGCGCCTTCGCCAATTCGGGCTCGCCGGAGCATTGCCGCCAGCAGAACGCGATCGCCAACGGCGCACGCCTGGCGCAGGCGGCGCGAGCGCGCGGCATTCCGGTGATTCATGTCTGGTTCGTCGTCGAAGCCGGCGCGCCCGGCGTCACCATGAACGCCCCACTGTTCGAAGGCCTGGCCGACGCCAAGGCGCTGGTGCGCGGCACCTGGGGCGCAGCGCCTGTCCCCGGCCTGGAGGCGCAAGGCGGCGACCATATCGTCGAGAAGCAGCGCATGAGCGCCTGGGAAGGCACAAGGCTGGAAACCGCTCTCAAGGCGCTCGGCCGCGACATCGTCATCGTCACCGGCGCCTGGACCAACATGTCGATCGAGCACACTGCCCGCACCGGCGCCGACAAGGGCTATTTCATGCTGGTGCCGGAGGACGCCTGCTCGACGATGAACGCCGAATGGCACACGGCCTCGGTCAACTACGCGCTGCAGAACGTTTGCGTCGTGACCGATGTCGATGCCGTCATCGCCGCGACCGAGGCGCGACCGTAGCATCAGCCACCAGACTGGTTTCAGGGTCGGCTGGGCCCACGACAGCTGGAAGAGGAACTCCCCCTCTATACCGCGACGCATGCAGCGTTCGCTGAGGCGCGAGGGACTACGCGGCCTCGTCGGCGAGGAGCGCGCGAAAGGCCTGCGCAGGCCGGCCGACATAGCGTTCCTTGTGCCGCAGCATGACGAAGCGGCGCGCGGGGATGTCGGCCGCCACCTCCGCGAGCAGGCCCGAGCGCAGGGCGTTGGCGACGACGAGCCTCGACATCAGGGCGGCGGCGGAGCCTGCATCGACGGCGCTGCGCACGGCCTCGTTGGCGGGTAGTTCCAGCAGGACGTCGAGATCGGCGATCGAGCGCCCGGCGGCGGCGAGAACCGCTTCGAGGGCCTGCCTTGTGCCTGAGCCGGGCTCGCGCAGAACCCAGGGACTCTCGACGAATTCCGCCGGATCGACGCGCGCCCTTCCCGCCCAGGGATGATCGGGCGCCACGACGATCGCCAGCTCGTCCATCGCGACAGCGTCCTGTGCCAGCAGCGGATCGTCGATCTCTCCTTCGACGAAGCCGATATCGGCAAGCCCGTCATGGATGGAGGCCGCGACCGTCTCGGTATTGCCGATCACCAGCGGCGTCTCGATCCCCGGATGCTTGGTGCGAAACAAAGCGAGCTTGCGCGGCAGCCAGTAATTGCCGACCGTTTGACTCGCCGCCAGGGACAGCCGCCCGCGCTTCAACCCGGCGAGATCCGACAGGACCCGCTCGCCGGTAGCGGCGCGTGCGAGGATCGCGCGAGCCTCAGTCAGGAACAGGCGCCCGGCATCGGTCAGCACGATTCGGCGCCCGACGCGATCGAAAAGCTTCACCGCGTGGCGATGTTCGAGCGCCGCGATTGCCGCACTCGTCGCCGATTGGGTGAGGTTGAGCTCCGCGGCCGCGCGCGTGACATGTTCGCGCTCGGCGACCGCGACGAAGATGCGGAGCTGTTCGAGTGTCATGAGCGTCGATGAACCCTCGGGCGGCGCCCGGCTGCCGGATGCTCGCGCCAGGACAGCCCCGAACGAGCCGCCATCAAGAATGATCGATTTTCTAGATTGAAACAAGAAAAACAACACGTTGGATTGCTTAGGCGAAATGGCTCAGAACCCGCACATCGAATGGCCGGGTACCGTCATGACGCTTGAAAGCCCAGATCGGACGAGTTTGGTTGACCGGGTGGTCTCGGGCGCCAAGCGCATCGGCCCGGGCCTGCTGCTGTGCCTTGCCGTTTCGGTCGCGGCGCTCGGCGCCGAGCATCTCGAAGCCCTGTTCTTCCACCGGGCCTGGCTCGAAGCGCTCGTCCTGGCGATCCTGCTGGGCACCCTGGTCAGGACGCTCTGGAAGCCCGACAACCGCTGGCGTCCGGGCATCTCGTTCTCGGCGAAGACGCTGCTGGAGATCGCCGTCGTGCTGCTTGGCGCCTCCCTGAGCGCCGCCACGGTCGCCGCGACGGGCGCCCCGCTCCTTCTCGGCATCGCCGCCGTGGTCTTCGTCGCGATCGGCCTGAGCTACGGCATCGGCCGCCTGCTCGGGCTTTCGAAGCGGATGGCGATCCTGGTCGCCTGCGGCAATTCCATCTGCGGCAATTCGGCGATCGCCGCCACGGCGCCGGTCATCGGCGCCGATGGCGACGACGTCGCCGCTTCGATCGCCTTCACCGCGGTGCTCGGCGTCGTGGTCGTGCTCGGCTTGCCGCTGCTGATCCCGGTGCTCGGCCTCAGCGTCCATCAGTTCGGCATCCTCTCGGGCCTGACCGTCTATGCCGTCCCCCAGGTCCTCGCCGCCACGGCGCCGGCGGGCGCCGTAGCGGTCCAGATCGGAACCCTGGTCAAGCTGGTGCGCGTGCTGATGCTCGGGCCCGTCATCCTTGTGCTGTCGCTGCTGTCGAGCCGGCTGCGCGAGGAGACCGGCGCGCAGGTCGCGGCAGAGCGTCCCGCGCCGCGTCCGTTCGGGCTGCATCGCCTCGTGCCCTGGTTCATCGTCGGCTTCGTGGTGATGGCGGCATTCCGCTCGGCCGGGCTCATTCCGGCTGTCCTGCTGCCGCCACTCGCCACCGCCGCGAACGTGCTGACGATCGTCTCGATGGCGGCGCTCGGGCTCAGCGTCGACATCCGTTCCGTCGTCCAGGCCGGCCCGCGCGTCACCGCAACGGTCGTCCTCTCGCTGCTCGCGCTCGCGGCGATCTCGCTCGGCCTGATCCGCCTGCTCGGCGTGGCCTGAGGCTAACCCAGCGAAAAAAGCGTGGCGTTGCCAAGGCTATCGCGCAGCCTGGCAAGCAGCGCTCCGTCGCGCAGGATCGCCGCGACGCGGTCGGCGTCCGGGCCGTTCTCGCGATCGTCCTGGAGCATCGGGATGTCCTTGCGGATCGCCTCGTAGAGCGCGCCGGTCGCCTCGGCGAGGCGGGGCCTGCCCCGCAGGTCGACCGCCTGCACCGCGACCAGCGCCTCGATGGCGAAGATCAGCCGGAGCGGCAGGATCTGTTCCTCGAGCTTGCGGATCGTCAGCAGTGTCTGCGGCGCGTGGTCCTCGACCGTCTCGGATACGGGAATCGAATCCGTGCTCGCCGGCGTCGCCCTCAGCCTGACCTCGCCTTGCAAGGCCGAGACCGTCTTCTGCATCGAGTTGTAGCCGTTCGAGGCGCCGCCCAGGGGCGAGAGGTATTTCGGCAGGCCGGAGAGCTGGGCGTTCATCAGCTTGATCGTGCGATAGGCCGAGGCCGTCGCGAGCTGGACGTTGACGATCGCCAGCGTATCGAAGGCTAGCGCGATGTCCGGGGTGTGGAAATTGGCGGTCGACAGGATGAGGTCGTCCTCGGCCATGACCAGCGGATTGTCGGCGGCGGAATTGACCTCCGTCGTGACGCTGGCGACGGCGGTCTCGAAGCTGGCTAGTGCCGGCCCGTAGATCTGCGAGAGCACCCGGAAGCACAGCGCATCCTGGATCGAGCGGGCGGCGCCGGGATCATGCAGGTAGCTGCCGTTCAGTGCCGAGCGGAAGGCGGCCGCGGCCTGCACCTGTCCGCGCGCCGGCCGCGCCTCGGCGAGGCGCGGATCGAAGATGCGCGGGTTGGCGGCGTAGCCCTCGCCCGCCAGGGCCGCGACGACCATCGAGGCCGACAGCACGTCGGAAAGTTCGGCCAGGACGAGCGCCCCATAACCGCAGCTGACCGCGCTGGCGTTCAGGATCGCGAGGCCATCCTTGGGGCCGAGCCGGGCCGGCGTCAGACCGGCAGCGCGCAGCGCTTCGGCCGCCGGCATCCGGCGCCCGTTCAGATAGACCTCGCCGAGCCCGATCAGGGCAGCGCCGAGATGGGCGCACAGGCCAAGATCGCCGGCGCCGATCGAGCCGCGGCCGGGAACGACCGGCGTGATGCCGGCATTGAACATGGCGACGGCAAGGTCGAGCACAGCGGGCGAGATGCCCGATCCGCCCTGGGCCATGCCGACGATGCGGCTGAGCAGCATGGCGCGGCCGGCCCGTTCCGGGAACGGCTCGCCCACGCCGATGCAGCGGCCGCGCACCATCTTGACCTGGAAGGCCTCGATCTCGTCCGGCGGGATCCGGTAGCCGACATTGCCGCCGAGCCCGGTGTTGAGCCCGTAGATCGGCTCGTCGCGATGCATGTAGCGCTCGACGACGGCCCGCGCCGCCGCGACCCGCGCGACGACCGCGGGGTCGAGGGCGACCGGATGCCCCTCATCGACGATGGAGAGGATGGTGCCGAGGCCGACGCTCGTCGCGCCCAGTTGCTTGACGCTCATGCGGGTTCCCTTTCGATCGTCGGCTTGGGTATGGCGCGGACCGCGTTATTCGGCGGCCGCGGAGTGGGAGGTGGCCCCGGCGAAGCCCTGCATCATCCGGGCATACCATTCGACGAAGGTCCAGACACCGTGCTCGGAGGCCTCGGCATAGGGGCCGGGGCGATAGCCGACGGAGCGAACGCCGCGCTGGTTGCGCTCGACCAGCTGCCGGTCCTGGTCGTTGGTCGCGCGCCAGACCTCGACGAGCCGCTCAAGTTCGTAGTCCCTGCCCTCGACCGCCTCGGCATGCACCAGCCATTTGCAGGTGACGATGGTCTCGCCCGCCGATTTCGGCAGCATCTGCACGACGATGGCGTAGTCGGCGTGGATATGGCCGAACATGCTGGGATAATGGGTGAAGCGCAGCGAGCCGATGTCCTGCTCCGGCCAGTCGCCGAGGCGGCGGCACACCGCTGGCTTGCCATCCATGGTGATCGACAGGTTGCCGGGCTTGAACGGCATCCGCCCGACGCGAAAATCGGCGCCGTCCCGGGTGACGCTCGGCAGGCCGCTCGCCTCGCAGCGCCGCCAGAATTCGGCGATGGCGGGATCGCTCCAGGGATCGGCGAAGTCGAAGATCAGGAGCGTGTTCATCAGCTCGGGATGCCCGGCCTGGCAATGGTCGCACTCGCGGGCATTCTCCATCACGAGCTTCCAGTTGCCCTGCTCGTGCAGCGTGACCGTGTGGACGACCTTGCCCTCGGCGAGCCGGTGCGGCGCGGCCGCTGGCCCGAGCGCCGCTGCAAGAGGCGCAATGTCCGGAGCGTCCTCGGCGAGGCAGACATGGATCAGCCCGGCGATCTCGCGGACATGGACCGGCCGCAGGCCGAGCTCGCCCTTGTCGGCCGCGGGATCGAGATTGGGCGCGCGCAGGAGCCGGCCGGTCGGATCGTAGCTCCAGTGATGATACGGGCAGACGAAACTGGTCCTGCGCCCGCAAGGCTGGTCCAGCACGATCGAGCCGCGATGCCGGCAGCTGTTGAAAAAGGCGCGGACCGTCATCTCCCGGTCGCGGCAGACGATGATCGAGGTCTCGCCGATCTCGACGGTGAAGAACGCGCCCGGCTTGCCGATCTCGCAGGCGAGGCCGGCGAAGACCCAGCGGCTTTCGAAGATCGCCTGCATGTCCAGGCGGAAGAAGTCAGGATCGTCATAGAACGGGCGCGGCAGCGAGGTGTGCGGCACCCGCTCAGCCAGGAGATGCGCCATGCGCTCCCGGCTCGCCTGGTCCTGTACCCTTTCGCCAGCTTTCCAGCGCGTCATCGCCTGCAGTCCCCGTTTCGCCATCGAGTTAAGGGCGGCGGAGCAGGCGGGCCAAGGCGCATCATGTGATGTTTGTTGACAAAGCTAGCATTCGAACCTTGTCTGCCTCCTCAGGGGATAATTGTAGACGAAACGGAACGATCGGATGGTTTCATGAACACCGCCGACGCCGCAGCCGGCTTCCGGCAACGCCTGCAGTCCCTGATCGACGGCTCGGGCCTGAACCAGGCCGCCTTCGCCCGCATGGCCGAGATCGACCGCTCGACCCTGTCGCAATTGCTTTCGGCGGACGGGCCGCGCATGCCGCGCGCCGACACGCTGATCGCCCTGGCCAAGGCCTGTCAGGTCTCGGTCGACTGGCTGCTCGGGCTGACGCCGCGCAAGGAGGTCGGGACGCAGATCATCGACTCGATCATGCAGATCCAGACCCATACCCGCTCGCCCATCGACGACCACTTCCTCGGCTGGCTGCGCGAGGTCGAGGGCTATCGCGTCCGGACGGTGCCGGACAGCCTGCCGGACTTCCTGAAGACCGAGGAGGTGCTGCGCTTCGAGTATCAGGGCGCGTCGCTCAACAACGTCGCCAGCTCTTTCGGGGCGCGCCTCGCGCTGATGCGCCGGCCGGAAAGCGAGTTGGAGGTCTGCACCTCCATCCAGGCGCTGACGACGATGGCCAAGGGCGAGGGCAAATGGGAGGGCCTGAACAAGACGGCCCGCCGCCGCCAGCTCGAGCATTTCGGCGAGCTCTATGCCGAGCTCTACCCGAGCCTGCGCATCTATTTCTACACGCTGACCGAGACCTATTCGAACCCCTTCACCGTCTTTGGGCCGAAGCGGGTGACGCTTTTCCTGGGCACGAGCTATCTGGTGCTGAACGGCATCGACTATGTCCGGCTGTTCAGCAAGCGCTTCGACGAGCTGATCAAGCTCGCCGTGGTCCAGCCCCACCAGATCGCGCAGACGCTGGACGACGTGCTGAGCGAGCTCGGCTGACGCAGCGCTTACACCGCCTCCGTCCGCCGCGAGGCCGCCTCGCCCGGCGAGGCCGCTACCCCGAAGGGATGGGCGACCGCATCATGCTCGCGCAGCAGAAAGCGGCGCGCCACGTCGCGATAGCCGTCATAGACCATGCCGCCATTCTCGCGGACGAGCCGCTCGCGATTGGCCCGGTACCAGCGCGGGATCTCGTACCAGGGCATGACCGGGCGTTCGTGATGCACGGCGTGCAGGTTGTTGTAGAGATAGAGCAGGCCGAGGACTGGCGCATTCTCGACGATGGCGGTGCGCTCCAGCACGCCTTCGGCCGCCTTGTGCTCGGCGAAGGAGCGCAGCAGCATCAGCGCCGTCGCCGGATAGACGATCCCCAGCAGGTAGAAGGGCAGGCTCATCTCGCAGACGAGGACGAGCCAGGCCAGCACGAGCAGCAGCATCGGCAGATGCTCGGCCCAGGCCCGCCGCGCCGTCCTGTCGCCGCGCTTCACGGCCCGCGCCTCGTCGGCGAGGAAATGCCCGACAGCCCAGAACGGGCCGATCACGAGGCGGCCCAGCAGCGTCTTCTGCGCCCGCAGCAGGCTGCGGCCGAGGGGGCCGAGCCCATCCCAGTCCGCGGCGGTGAGATAGCGCGATTCCGGATCGTCTAGCGGGTCCGTCAGCCGCTCGTCATGATGATGGCGCAGATGCAGCACGCGATAGCTCTCATAGGGCAGCCAGAGCGACAGCGGCAGGCAAGCGAGAGCGCGGTTGACGCGGCGGGAGCGCGTCGGATGGCCGTGCAGGATCTCGTGCTGCAGCGAGCTGTGCCAGGCCACCAGCCAGGCGCCGGCCGCTGCGACGAGCCAGATGGGCAGGCTGGCGTGGAAATAGGTCGTCGCGAACCAGCCGCCATAGATCGCCGCGGCGAGCAGGATCGTCGGCCACTCGATCCTGCGGCGGCGGGACACGAAGCGCGAAGCGGCAGGCGTGACGTCGAGGCTCATGACGGTCTCCGGCGAAAGGCATGCCGCCTGAATGCCTGCGGCAACCCCGTTTCGCTACGCTACAGTTGCGGCGAATCGTCACCGAAAGCTTCGCAAGAGAGCCTACCGATGACGATTGTAACGACACTCTATTTTTCGCGCGTTTCAGCGAAGGAAAGTTCACGTTGCATCGATCTGCCGGATGGATTTTCTATTGCATATGCAAATCGAGCCGCATGACTTTACGGCCCTTCCAAATTGGGAAAGGATCGGCTCGACGGATCGGGCAACGACCCGCATCTCAACGCAAAAATCAGGGGATCATCATGGCTCGTTCCTTGTCCCGCCGTGCGTTCGTCGGTGCATCAGCAGCGGCGCTCTCTCTTGCCTCGGGTGCGCGCGCCCCGGCCTTCGCCCAGCAAAAGACCAGCATCTCCGTCCGCATCGAGCGCGACATCACCGCGCTCGACCCGGCCTTCCGCGGCGGCCCGCACGACGCCAACGTCATCCGCTGCGTGTTCCAGCGGCTGGCGGCCCTGAAGCTCGATGGCTCCGGTCTCGAGCTCGACGCCGCCTCCGAGCTGAAGCAGGTCAGCCCGACGCTGATCGAATTCACGCTCAAGCCGGGCCAGATGTTCACCGACGGCTTCGGCGAGATGACCGCCGAGGACGTCAAGTTCTCCTATGAGCGCTTCGCGGTCGCGCCCGTCGACGGCAAGGTCTCGCCCTACAAGGCCGACTGGTCGGGGCTGACCGAGGTCGAGGTCACCGGCACCTACACCGGCCGCATCAAGCTCAGCCAGCCGAATGCCGGCCTGATGGCGATCGCCATCGGCGACTGCTCCGGCTGCATCGTCTCGAAGAAGGCGCTGACCGCGCGCGGCGCCGAGCACAACACCAAGCCGGTCGGCTCCGGCGCCTACCAGGTCGTCTCGGTCGAGAAGCAGCGCGGGGCGGTGCTCCGCCGCAATCCCGACTACAAGGGCCCGCAGCCGGCCTTCGACGAGGTCAAGGTCAACTTCATCCAGGATCCCAAGACCGCGGAGCTGGCGCTGCGCTCCGGCGAGCTCGACTTCGCCGTGCTGCCGCCGGCCATCGCCGAGCCGATGCGCGGCGCATCAGGCCTCAGCGTCGAGAGCCAGCCGGGCCTCGCCTTCATCTGGCTCGGCATCAACATGCAGAAGGCGCCGTTCACCGATGTCCGCGTACGGCAGGCGGTGCGGCTCGCGCTCGATGTCGACCAGATGCTGCTCGCCGGCTTCAACGGCAAGGCCCCGCGGCTCAATACGCTGATCATGGCGCCGATCCTGGGGCAGTGGAAAGAGGCCCCCGTCTACAAGCGCAACGTCGCCGAGGCCAAGCGGCTCCTGGCCGAGGCCGGGCAGACGGCGATCAAGACCCGCATCACCGTACTGAACCAGCCGGCCTTCCAGACCATGGCCCTGGTCGCGCAGGCCCTGCTGCGCGAAGTCGGCATCAGCGCCGATGTCGACGTCCGCGAGGGCGGCACCTACTGGGATGCCGGCAAGGGCGATGGAGGCAAGAGCCTCGACATGTTCATGCTGCGCTTCAACGGCAAGCTCGATCCGAGCTTCCTGATGCAATGGTTCACTGCGGACCAGATCGGCATCTGGAACTGGCAGCGCTTCGACAGCCCCGAATACGACAGGCTCGCAAAGGCTGCGATCGTCGAGACCGACCCGGCCAAGCGCGCCGAGATCGTGGTCAAGGCCCAGCAGGAGATGGACAAGTCCGCCGCCTTCATCTGGCTGACCAACGACGTCGCCTATGTCGTGCGGCGCAGCACGGTCAAGCCGGCCTTCCTGCCCGGCGCGCTCGACTGGCAGCTCGATCAGTTCGTCCGCGCCTGAGTGGCCGCACCGAACGGGAGTTGCCCCGGATGAGTGAAACGGCTCACTACGTCGCCAGCCGGCTGGCGACCACGGTCCTGATCGTGCTCGGAGCGATGCTCCTGCTCTTCGCCCTGTCGGCGCTCGTCCCCGGCGATCCGGCGACGGCCCTGCTCGGTCCTGCCGCGACGCCGGAATATGCCAAGCGCTTCATCGCGGAGATGGGGCTGGACCAACCCTGGTATCAGCGCCTCTTCACCTTCCTCGGCAACATCCTGCTCGGCAATCTCGGCACGGACGTGCTGTCGGGGCGGCCGGTGACGCGGGTCATCGCCGATGTGCTGCCCTACACCTTCATCTTGACCTTCACGGCGATCGGCCTTGCCGTCGCCATCGGCGTGCCGCTCGGCTGCTATGCGGCGACGCATCGCGGCTCGGTGCTCGACCATGTCTTCGCCTTCGTCAGCGTCGCCTTCATCGCGATTCCCGCCTTCGTGATCGCGATCTTCCTCCTGCTGATCTTCGCGATCTGGCTGAACTGGCTGCCGGTTCTCGGCGCCGGCGAGGAGAGCAGCTGGCTCGACCAGGCCAAGCGCCTGATCCTGCCCACGATCGCGCTCAGCGTCGGCTGGATCGGCTTCATCGCCCGGCTCGTGCGCAGCTCCATGCTGGAGACCATGGGAGAGAACTTCATCCGGCTCTCGCGTGCCTACGGCCTGCCGAGCCGGCTCGTCACCTACAAATACGCGCTGAAGAACGCCTGCATCCCGACGCTGGCGGTGCTCGGCATGGGCGTCGGACGGCTGCTCGGCGGCGCCGTGCTCATCGAGATCGTCTTCGCCCGCCCCGGCCTCGGCCGGCTGATGTTCGACGCGATCTCGACCCGCAACTTCCCCGTGCTCCAAGGGGCGGTGCTCGTCGTGGTGCTGATCTTCGTGCTGACGAACCTGCTCGTCGACATCAGCTATGCCGCGATCGACCCGCGCATCCGACGGCAGGGCTCGCGATGACCGGCTTCATCGCCATCAGGCGCACCTTCGGCCGCATCGTCTCGACGCTGGGCGGCGCGGTCGGCACCGTCATCATCGTCGTGGTCGTCGGCGCCGCCATCCTCGCGCCGCTGATCGTGACGCATGACCCCGACGCGCTCGACATCCTCAACCGCTTCTCCGGACCGTCCGCCGCCCATTGGCTCGGCACCGACCATCTCGGCCGCGACCTCTACAGCCGCCTGGTCTTCGGCGCGCAGGTGGCGATGCTGGTCGCCCTGATCGCGATCAGCTCCGCCCTGGTGCTGGGGACCCTGCTCGGCATCCTGGCGGCGACGCTCAGCACGCGCTGGGAGCGAGTGATCCTGATCGTCTTCGACATCATCTCCTCCTTCCCGAGCCTCGTGCTGGCGCTTGCGGTGGTGGCTGTGTTCGGCCCGTCCACGGCATTGGTCACGGCGATCGTCGCGGTGACGCTGGTGCCGCATTTCGGCCGTGTCGCCCGCGCCCAGATGCTGACCCTGCGCAACGCGCCCTTCATGGAGGCCGAGCGCCTGCTCGGCACCTCCGCGACGCGCATCGTGCTGTCGCATGTGCTGCCCAACATCGCCGGTCCGCTCGTCGTGCTGGCCAGCATCGACATCCCCGTCGTCATCACCATCGAGGCCGGGCTGTCCTTCATCGGGCTCGGCGTGCGCCCGCCGCTCGCGAGCTGGGGCACCCTGATCTATGACGGCTACGCCTATCTCTCGGACTCGAATATCCCGGTGATCGTCGCCAGCGCCGCGCTCGCCGTCGCGACGCTCGGCTTCACCCTGTTCGGGGAAGCGCTGCGCGACGCCGTCGACCCTCGCCTCGACCGGGGAGGACATTGAGATGGCCGCTCACCCCGATGCGATGGTCGCGATCCGCAATCTCAGGCTCGACGCCAGGACCGAGCAGGGCCCGGCCCACATCCTGCGCGGCATCGACCTGGATTTCGCACGCGGGCGCATCATCGGCGTCGTCGGCGAATCCGGCTCCGGCAAGTCGACGCTGGTCTCCTGCCTGCTGCAGCTGCTGCCCAACAATCTCGACAGGATCGAGGGCGAGATCCTGTTCGAGGGCACCGACCTGCTCAAGCTGCCGCCGGCTGAGATGAACGACTGGCGCGGCCGGAAGATCGCGATGATCTTCCAGGATCCGATGACGGCGCTGAACCCGCTCTTCACCGTCGGCACCCATCTGCGCGACATCCTGCGGCGGCGCTTCCCGCAGCTGTCGCGGCAGGAGATCAGGGAGCGCAGCCTCGCCATGCTGAACAAGGTCGGCATCTCCGATGCGCCGACGCGGCTGGATGCCTATCCGCACCAGCTCTCGGGCGGCATGCGCCAGCGCATCGTCATCGCCATGGCGTTGCTGGTCGAGCCCGACCTCCTGCTGGCGGACGAGCCGACCACGGCGCTCGACGCCACCGTCGAAGCCCAGATCGTCGAGCTGCTCGACCGGCTCCGCCAGGACTTCTCGGGCTCGATCGTCTTCATCTCGCATCATCTCGGCCTGGTGGCCGAGCTCTGCGACGATCTCTGCGTGATGTATGGCGGCGCCATCGTCGAGACCGGCCCGGTCGCCGAGGTGCTCGCCCGGCCGCGCCATCCCTATACGCGTGCACTGCTCGATTGCGAGATCGAGGACGGCCAGGAGGGCCGGCTCGCCACCATTCCCGGCGAAGTCCCGAGCGCGACCTGGACGATGGACGCCTGCATCTTCGCCAGCCGCTGCGTGCATGCGGCCGAGGTCTGCCGGCAGGGCCCGCCGGCGTTGCTCCCGGCCGGCGAGGGCCGCAAGGCCGCCTGCAAGCGATCGTTCGAGGTGCTGCCATGACCGCGGACAGTTCCGCCATCCCGCCTGTGATTGCGCTGGAGGACGTCAGCGTCGTCTTCGGCGGCAAGGTGCGTGCCCTCGACGGCGTTTCCCTGCACTTGCACCGCGGCGAGATCGTCGGGCTGGTCGGCGAATCCGGCTCCGGCAAGAGCACCTTGTGCCGGACGCTGATGGGGCTGGGCGAGCCGACCTCCGGCACCGTGACCGTCGGCGGCGAGCCGCTCGGCGCCCGGCTCGCCCGCGACAGGCTCGGCTTCCGGCGCGAGGTCCAGATGCTGCTGCAGGATGCGGTGGCCTCGCTCTCGCCGCGCATGCGGGTGCGCAAGCTGGTCGAGGAGCCGCTGCACGTCCACCGGCTGCCGCTCGAGGACGGGCGCGCGCGCATCGAGGTCCTGCTGAAGCGGCTCGGCCTGCCGGCCAACGCCATGGAGAAGTTCCCGCACCAGCTCTCGGGCGGCCAGGCGCGCCGCGTCGCCATCCTGCGCGCGCTCGTGCTGCGCTCCCAGGTTATCGTCGCCGACGAGCCGACCGCCGGCCTCGACGTCTCCGTGCAGGGCGAGCTGCTCAATCTGATGCTCGACCTGCACGCCGAATTCACGCTGACCTATCTGATCGTCAGCCACAATCTCAACGTGATCCGGCGGATCACCACCCGCAGCGTCGTGATGTATCTCGGCCAGGTGGTCGAGGAAGCCTCGACGGCCGCCCTGTTCCGCACGCCCGCCCATCCCTATACGGCAGCGCTGCTCTCGACCAATCCCGTGGTCGATCCGGCCAAACGCCGGAAGCGGATCGTGCTGCACGGCGAGATTCCGAGCCCGATCAACCTGCCCAGCGGCTGCCGCTTCCACACGCGCTGCCCACGCGCCGCGGCGCGCTGCGCGCAGGAGGTGCCGCAGTTGCGCAGCGTCGGCGAAGGACAGAGCGTGCGCTGCCATTTCCCGCTGACCGACGACATGGTGGCCGCCTGATGCCGATCCTGTCCCTCGACGAGATCGAGACCCTGGCCCGGCGCAAGCTGGCGGCCTGTGGCGCCGGCGACATCGCCGCCGCCTCGGTGGCGCGCTCCGTGCGCCGGGCCGAGGAGGACGGCCTCGGCAGCGTCGGCCTCGGCTATCTCGGCACCTATCTGTCGCATCTGAGGAGCGGCAAGGTCGACGGCCGGGCCGAGCCCCGTGTCGAGCGCCCGCGCGCCGGCACCGTCCCGGCCGATGCCGGCCACTGCTTCGCCCATCCGGCCTTCGACCGCGCCAGTCCCGTTCTCGTCTCAGCCGCCCGCGAGACTGGCACGGCGACCCTGGCCATCCGCCGCTCCTATTCCATCGGCGTCGTCGGCCACCCCGTCGAGGACATCGCCGCGGAAGGGCTGATCGCCCTCGCCTTCACCAATTCGCCGGCGAACATGGCGCCCTGGGGCGGACGCAAGCCGCTCTTCGGCACCAATCCGCTGGCGTTCGCCGCTCCCCGCGCCGGCAAACCGCCGCTGGTGATCGATCTCGCCACCACCCAGGTCGCCAAGGTCACGCTCACCGCCGCCGCCAGACGAGGCGGGCCGCTGCCGGAAGGCTGGGCCTTCGACGCGGAGGGCCGTCCCACCACCGATCCGGCGGCCGCTCTCGCCGGCTCGATGGCTCCGTTCGGCGGAGCCAAGGGCGCCATGCTCGCGCTCATCGTCGAGATCCTCGCCGCCGGCCTCGCGGGGGCGGCCTTCTCGAAGGACGCCTCGCCCTATGCCCGCGCCGACGGCCCGCCGCCCGGCGTCGGCCAATGCATCATCGCCTTCGACCCCTCGGCCTTCTCACCCGATTTCCCCGAGCGGATCGAAGGCCTTTTCGCTGCGATCGCAGCTCAGGACGGCGCCCGCCTTCCGGGTGACCGCCGGCTGTCGGCTCGCATGACCGCTCGCGCCCACGGCGTCGATGTCGATCCGGAGCTGCTGGCTCAGATCGAGGAGATCAGCGCCGCATGAAGATCGCCGCCATCCGCGCGACCCCGGTGAACATCCCGCTGGAAGCGCCCTATCTCTGGTCCTATGGCTCGCTCGCCGGCTTCTCCAAGACCATCGTCGAGGTCGAGACCTCGGACGGCCTCGTCGGCCTCGGCGAAGGGCCCTCCCCCGCCAATGCCGCCACCATCCTCAATGGCTTCGCGCCGCGCCTGATCGGGCAGGACGCTTTCGACATCGCCGCCTGCGAGCGGCTCTGCCTGCCGTCCTGGCGCGGCGTCTACACCGATGTCGACTTCGCCGGCATCCGGGCGTTCGGCGCGGTCGAGATGGCGCTGTGGGACCTGCGCGGCAAGGCCGCCGGCCGCCCGCTCCACGATCTCTTCGGCGGGCGCGTGCGCGATGCCGTGGCCTTCACCGACTATTTCTCCTTCCGCGAGGAGAAGGATGGCGTCGGCGGCGAAAGCGATCCGCAGCCCGTGCTCGACTACTGCCTGCGCCAGAAGGAGCGCTTCGGCACGACGATGTTCGAGGGCAAGCTCTCGACCGCCGACCCTGCGCCCTCGATCCGCACGCTGGAGCTCCTGCGCGACGGGCTCGGCGAGGATGCCATCCTGCGCATCGATTCCAACAAGGCCTATTCGCTGGCGACGGCGACGCGCATCGCCCGGGCGATCGAGCCGCTCGGGATCCGCGCCTGGGAAGATCCGGTCGCGACTTTCGAGGACATGGCCAAGCTGCGCCGCCACACCGCCATTCCGTTCTCGGTGCACACGCCGGACCTGCGCCGAGCCGTGGCGCTCGGCGTGCCCGACGCCTTCTGTACCGACGTCAACGTCCATGGCGGCATCGGCCGCGCACTGAAGTTCATCGCCGCCTGCGAGCAGATGGGCCTGGATTTCTGGTGCTATTCCGGGGATTCCGGCATTGCGAGCTCGGTCTACCTACATCTGGCGGCGGCTCACGACCATATCCGCGAGCCCTCGCAGTCGCTGTTCCACATGCAGCCCTTCGACGTCATCGAGGAGGGTCCCTTGCGCCCGCGCGGCAATCTCGTGCCGGTGCCGACCAGCCCCGGCATCGGCGTGACGCTGTCGCAGGACAAGCTCGCCTTCTGCCATCGCCACTTCGTCGAGCATGGCCCGTTCGACAAATTCCACGACCCGGACCGGCCGGGCGTGTTCAGGAGACTGCCGCTGTCGTGACGATCTGAAGCAGGCGGACTCCGGGGACCATGGGAGCGCCGACAGCCGCTCCTCCCCGGCTGCACCGCAGGATGACGAGCCGAACCGGCGCAAGGCGCCGCGCCAGCGCGCGGCGAAGCCTGGCTTGCGCCCTTTAAAACCAGACCCGGAGGGAATGATGAAGCCGATCTACATGGACTATCTCAACCGGCTCGACGTCGAGGAGCTCGCCATGACCGATGCCGAGATCCTGGAGGCGATCGAGACCAGCCTGGCGACGCAGGGCCGCGGCGAGAGCGTGATCGAGCCGCGCGTCCATCTGGAGCCGGGTGTCGCCAACGGGCATTTCAACGTGCTGCGCGGCGCGCTGAAGGAGCCGATCGACTCTGCCGGCGTGAAGGTCGTCGGCGACTTCGTCGACAACTACAAGCTCGGCCTGCCCTCGGAACTGGCGAGCCTGCTGCTGTTCGATCCGCGCACCGGCGTTCCCAAGGCCTTCCTCGACGCCAGCGCCATCACCGACATGCGCACTGGGGCGGTCACCGCCATCGGCGCGAAGTATCTCGCACGGAAGGGCTCGAAGATCCTCGGCCATGTCGGGGCGCGCGGCACCGCCTACTGGAATGTGCGGCTGCTGAACCACCTCTTCGACTTCGACGAGATCCGCGTGCATTCGCGCCGCCCCGAGAGCCGCAACGGCTTCGCCGAGCGGCTCGCCCGCGATCTCGGCAAGCCGGTCGTGGCAACCGAGGATTGGCAGTCCTGCGTCGAGGGCGCCGACATCGTCGTCGAGGCCTCGCGCCTCGATGCGCCGACGCCGATGCTGAAGACGGACTGGATCAAGAAGGGCGCCTTCGTCGTCCCCTATGGCACGATGAGCGCGATCGAGC
>PNLY01000019.1 GCA_013823325.1 Methylobacterium sp. | reverse complement strand
AACGGCCCCGTCGGCTCACGCCGGCGGGGCTTATGTCTTTTGGTATTGCCGGCGCTCCGGCGCGGACGAAATTTCCGGTGTTGGTGGCGTATGCGGGAGAAGGGAGATGCCATTCTCATCACTGACGGCATCGAGAGTCTGGCTTGGGCGGCTGATTTGCGGTGTTCGCCACACGCTCCGGAACCGATATGCGCACCGATCATTTAGCCAGTGGCGGGGAAGTTTATGGAGGCGCCCATGCCGAAGTACCGCTTCACCACTGTTAGTGGCGACAAGCTCGACCTTAACCCGTCCTGGATTGATTTTCCGAGTGACGAGGCCGCGTCGCGAGATGCGCAGCGGGCACTGGCGGATATGGCGAACGATCAATTACCCGACGGTTCGCACTTTGAACTGCGCATTGCCGTCGAGAACCAGGCGGGTGAGGTGGTCTATCAAGCGTCCTTGGATTTTCACGGCGAGACCGCTGAAGAGATGCGGTCGAACACCGACCAGACCGATCGCGCTTCGATGAACGGAACCCACAGCCCGCGGAAGGATAACTGAGGCTAAGTCTCCGCTCGCCAGCCGGATGTTGCTCGGCCCGCCCAGTTTCTAAGCCCGCTGGGTCATGCCAGCGGGCCCTTCAATTTCTTTCTCCATGTTAGCTTTGCGTCGGCACTTTCTCACGACAGTGCCATGCCTCTCGCCGAGTCAGTCGCTTCCCCAGCCGCTGCCGGCGAGAGGCAGTTTCAGGCCCGGCCTCGCACACGCGGGGCCGGGCTCTTTCATTACCTCTTGTCCGGCTACCGACCCGCGCTAATTCTTCTGGGTCGCGGATAAAGTCGCACAGGGGGAGGAGATGCCGTTCAGCTCATTGGCTCCCGAAGATGTTGCGCGTACGAAAGCGGCGTTCGACGCTGCCTGGCACGAGATCAAATCGACCGTGCCGGATGGCCACGAAGAGAAAGAGAGGACGCGCCTCGCCTATATCGTAGCGAGCTTCGTCGCGGTCGCAGACGACGTGGCGGATCTCACGCGGCGCGCCGTCGAGCGATACCGAAACTCCACCCATTGAATTCCGCGCTCGTCGGCAGATTGGAACGCTGAGCCGTCGAAATTGACTGTCGTACTCGTCCGAAAGGGCAGAGCATCGGACTTTAGGCCCACGAGCGCCCCGTCGGCTCACGCCGGCGGGTTTTTTGTTCAAGGAACAAGTTCGCTTGGCTGCGGTTTCCTAAAGCAGGTGAGCTAACCTGCTCTATATCAAGGAGATTTCCATGCGCCACGTGCTTGCCACGTCGATCTTCTGCGCCCTTCTTTCAACTGCTGCGCTGGCGCAGACCTCGACCACTTCACCCACGCCGTCGCCGAACGCACCGGCGGATGCCAACGCACCACTCCCCGGGGCAAACAGCTTCACCGAAGGCCAAGCCAAGAGCCGCCTGGAAGCAAACGGCTATTCGAACGTCAGCGAGCTCAAGAAGGACGACAACGGCGTCTGGAAGGGCACGGCGACCCATTCCGGCGCCAAGGTCAACGTCTCGGTCGACTACCGCGGCAACATCACCCGTAATTGAGGAGGAGAGGCAAATGACCCGCACGATCACCCGCGCCTATGATAATTACGCGGCCGCCCAAGGGGTCGTCAGCCGGCTCGAAGCCGCTGGCGTCGCCAGTTCTGACATCAGCCTTCTGGGTCGCGACGAAAGAGCGGATAACGACGACAGCAACGCCGGCGAAGGCGCTGGGATCGGCGCTGCAGTCGGTGGCGCAGCTGGTCTGCTCGCCGGGCTGGGTCTCATTGCCATCCCGGGAATCGGGCCCGTGGTCGCCGCCGGGTGGCTGGCTTCGACGCTGGCTGGAGCCGCCGCGGGCGGCGCAACCGGCGGCATCATCGGCGCGATGACCAGCGCAGGCGAGGACGAGGAGAGCGCCCACTACTACGCCGAGACCGTTCGCAGAGGCGGCTCCGTCGTTTCCGTCCAGGTTGAAGATAGCCGGGCGGCTGAAGTCGAGGCCATCATGGACGGTGCGACGCCTATCGACCGCGAGGCTCGGTTGTCCGAATGGCGCCAGAGCGGCTGGAGCCGTTTCGACGAGACGGCCGCCCCGCACCGACACGGCGCAGTCTGATACCTCGCCTAATGGTCCCCGCCGGTGCAAGCCGGCGGGGCTTCTGCCGTGTACCGCTCCCTCGGGAGTGGGCCTTTTTCGTTTCAGCCGTTGGCCCGCCTGTACCGGCCGATCTCGTTGACGAGTTGCGCCACGGCGGCATCGCCGCGATGGCTCTTGATGCCCCTGACGCTTTCATCCTGTGCACCCTGCACGCCGTAGAGCATCGCCCGGAGCTTCTCCGGTGAGAGCCTGGCGAGATAGGCGATCTCGCATTCGTGCTTCCACTCTTCCGACCAGGTCGAGACCTCGCGGCCGGCGAGGCGGGAATAGGCCATGGGGGTGATTGTCGAGGTCGCGGGTCGTCATGCAGTCATTGCGTTCGTTGCTCTTCGGCCTGAATCCTGTCCGCCTCGGCCAGGATGGCTTGAAGTCGAGCCAAGGTCAGGGCGTCGAACACCAGCTCGACGTCGGTGGAGCCGTCGATCGACAATTTAATGATGGCCCCTTCGGCAGCGTCACGGCTGATCGTCACGTCCACCACATCGAGCACTCTCGCCTGAGTGCTGGGCTTGTTGGCCATTTGCAATCCCCCCGCGGCGAGTTCCTCCCTCCTAGCCGGGGGAACTCAGGGACACCTTGTTAGCGTTCGCCCGCTCGACTCGATGTCGAACAGGCAATTGTCGATGAAGCGCACCGGCGAGCCGTCTTCAAGAGCATCTTCGGTGACGCTGCGGTGCGGGAAGGGACAATAGACGGGGACGGAATAGCGATTGCCGTCTTCGTCCTGGCAGGGTTCGCGATAGACCTCGCGACGGCTCGGCAGTGGGCTGACGACGGTCTCGCTCGCGAGCTCTCCCTCCCCGACCCTCGATGGCTGCACCATTGAGCCGTCTTCGTCGTTGCTGCGACGTCGCAGGGCCTTTGATCCCTTAGGCGTCGATGCGACGGAACTTGCCGATGCCTCGGTTGTTCTCCCGGCAGTCCCGCCAGTCGCGCCACCCGGAGAACAGCTATGGACGACATCATCTATCTGGTCGGCCTCGTGGTCGTGGTCATGGCGATCCTCTCCTTCTTCGGCCTGCGATAGGAGCGTGCCATGGCAACCGAAACTGACGTCGTCGTCGTTGCTCCAACCCAATCTGCCTCGCGCTCCGGCTCTTATCTTGAATGGAGCGCGATCTTCGGTGGTGCAGCCCTTGCTGCGGCCATCACCACCCTTTTCACGACATTCGGCTCGGCGATCGGCATGTCGCTCGTCTCGTTCGAACCTTCGCATTCGACTGGCGTTACCGCGCTGGCCATTGCCGGAGCCCTATGGGCGCTTTGGGTGAGCGTCACAGCCTCGGCGGCCGGTGGCTATCTCGCCGGCCGGATGCGGCGCCCGGCCGCCGATGCCAGCCTGCACGAGCGGCATGTGCGTGATGGTTCGCACGGCCTCGTCGTCTGGGCCGTAGGAGCGCTGCTCATCGCTGGCCTTGCGGCGTCGTCCGTCGCCGGTCTAGCGAGAACGGCTGCTACGGGAGTGGCCGCCGCGACGACGGCCGCCGGCGCGGCGCTCAGCCAGCAGCCGGATCCCCTCGCAACCGCGGCCGATACGTTGACCCGTTCCACAGGCACCGAACCCGTATCACAGGCAGAGCGCGACGAAGCCTCGCGCATTCTGGTGCGCAGTCTCGCGAGTGGGCAGCTCGATCAAGCAGATCGCTCCTACATTGCGAGCCGGATGGCGACCCGGATGAACATCGCCCAGCCCGAGGCTGAGAAGCGCATCGACGACGCCTTTGCTCGCCTCAATCAGGCGAAGGAGACCGCCAAGCAGGCTGCCGAACGCGCCCGCAAGATCGGCGTTCTCTCAGCATTCCTGACGGCGGCGGCGTTGTTGGTAGGGGCGGCGGCAGCCTGGATGGCGGCCCAGCTCGGCGGCAAGCACCGTGACGAAGAACTCGATCTCACCGCCCTCTGGGGGCCGCGCTGAAGCAGAACCAAAGGAGCTCATCATGCGTGATGGACATGGCAATCCACTCAGCCCCGAACAGGAAGCGGCGGTAAAATCCCGCCAACCTGCACAGCAGGACGCAAAGGGTCAGTTTGCGCCCTCCCAGGCGAAACCCAACCCGGATGGGCTGGTCAGCGCCAACCCGGTCGTGCTCTCCGGGGATGGCGATGCGACCCCAGGAAACGGTCATGGCCGTGATCGAGACCCTGAGTAAATCTCGCTCGGCTTGACCGGAAAGCGATCGATGGCGGTACCGACGATACTCGTCCTGTCCTTCGAGGAGCGCGGGTCGATCCCGAACAACCCGCGCTTTCCGGCTCTCGTCTACCAGCAGGCTTTCCCGCCCGATCAGGCTGATCTCGCCGCCACGATGGAACAGCGCTTTGCGGACAATGGCTGGCCGCCAGCCTGGCGCAACGGCATCTACGACTTCCATCACTATCACTCGAAAGGCCACGAGGTCCTCGGCATCGCCAAAGGCTCGGCCGAGCTGGCCTTGGGCGGAGACGGCGGCCGGGAGCTGGTTGTCCACGCGGGTGATGTGCTTCTGCTACCCGCCGGCACGGGTCATCGCCGGCTCAGCGCTAGCAGCGACTTCCTCGTCGTCGGGGCCTATCCTCAAGGGCAATCCGGGGACATTCTGCGCGATCCGCCGACGGTGGAGGCCCGGACTGCAATCAGCCGGTTGGCAAGGCCTCCGACTGATCCTGTATCCGGTCGCGACGGGCCGATGGTCCAGCACTGGTGCGACGGGCTCTAAGAACAGCGTCAAAGCTGCTCACGTCCGACCCGGACCGAAAAGCTGATCAGGCGCGATCGAGATGCCCGGTTCACGACGGCGCTCCGCTTGGTTTTGTCGGTCCAGCTGAATCGCGGCCCGAAGCAAACCGCCAGGCACGATCATATCCTGCAGGAGCAGCCAGGCTACGCAATCGACGCTCCGGCCCGACAAGCTTGCGAGCGCATTCAGCATGTCGCCTTCACTCATCTGAAGAAGGAAACGTTCCTTCAACGCTTTGCCGCTCGGAGGAGCACGGGTGTTCAGCAAAGCGACTTGATTGACCAGTTCCGTAGAATGATGGCTCATCGCGCCCTCCTAAGGCAGGCGGATAACGCAGCAGAGGCCGACTGGTTCTCTATTTGCCGCCGCCTCTCACCGTTCGGCGAAAAAATGCCGCAGTGCTCGCGCAACGGCCTCCGGCGCCTCTTCTGCCATGTGGTGGCCGCTGGCGATTGCGTGCCCTCGGCGATCGGGTGCCCAGGGGCGCCAGACATCGAGCACATCCCCATAGAGTTCGGGCAGATCATCGCGCTCGGACCAGAGGCAGAGCAGCGGGCATCGCAAAGTTCGACCTTGCTCGCGGTCGGCTGCGTCGTGAAAGCGATCTATCGCCGGCCCCGCGCGATAGTCTTCGAGCATGCCGTGGATCGTGCCAGGATCCTGAATGGCTGCCAGGAAATCGGCGTAGTTCTCTGACCCCATCGACGCGGGATCACCGCCATACCATGCTATTGGGTCGGCGAGGATCGCTCGCTCGGGCTTGTCTGGCTGGCAGAAGAAGAACCAGTGCCACCAGAGCCGCGCGAACTTTTCAGTGCAGCGTTCAAGGGCCTCGAGGATCGGTACGCCGTCCATCACGGCCAGTCGCTGCACCGCGTCGGGGTGATCCATCGCCAGTCGAAAAGCCGTGTACGAGCCCCGATCGTGGCCGGCGACATGGAAACGCCCGAAACCGAGCCGCGCCATCAACTCCAGGCAGTCCCGCGCCTTCGCGCGCTTCGACGAACCGGCATGGTGCGGCATTTCAGGCGGACGTGAGGATTGTCCGAAGCCTCGCAGGTCTGGACAAACGACGTGGAAATCAGTCGCCAGCAACGGCGCGACCCGATGCCAGGTCGCATGAGTGCGCGGATGCCCGTGCAACAGCAGCAAGGGCTCGCCCTTGCCGCCATGCCGCACACGCAATGTGGCCTCGCTCAACTCTATGACGTCGACGGCGAAGCCTTCAAACATTGACATCCACGCCTTCAAGACTCCCGCAGCGACTTGTCCGCCTGCAGGCTCTTCTTCAGGGCCTCGAACAGGTTGACGACGTTGCCCGGGCGGCCCTTGTCGGCATCGCCTGCGGATTTGCGGGCGCCCTTGCGCTTCTTCGACGCGATCAGCTTGAGCAGGTGCTCCTGGACCGGGTCCTTCACCATCTCCGGCGACCAGTCCCTGGTCTTCGCCTTGATGAATTTCTGCGCCAGGTCGAGCAGCTCGGGCTCCGGCTTCGCCTTGTCGATGTCGACGAAGTAGCCCTTCTCGTCGCGGACCTCGTCGCCATAGCGCAGCGTCCAGAGCACGATGCCCTTGTCGCGCGGCTCCAGCATCACCGCGCGCTCGCGGCGATAGAGGACGACGCGGGAGACGCCGACCATCTTTGTCGCCGCCATGGCGTCGCGGATGACCGAAAAGGCCTCCTCGCCGACCTCGTCGGCCGGCACCAGATAATGCGGGCTGTCGAGATAGATCCAAGGGATGGAGTCGCGCGGGACGAAGGCGTCGATGTCGATCGTGCGGACGGTATCCAGCCTGACCGCTTCGAGCTCCTCGTCCTCGATCACCACGAGCCGGCCGGCTTCGGCCTCATAGCCCTTTGCCTGACCGTCCGGCTCGACGGGCTTGCCGGTCTCGGCATCGACATAGCGGCTGACGACACGATTGCCGGTGTCGCGATTGAGCGTGTGAAAGCGGACCTTCTCGCTCTCCGAGGTCGCCGGGCTCATGGCGACAGGACAGGTGACGAGCGAGAGCTTGAGGTAGCCCTTCCAATAGGTCCTGGCCGGCATGACGACGCAACTCCGGGAACGCAGCTGCCAACTCAATGCCGCTTGATCGATTCAGTTCCCTGCCGGGCGGAACCTGTCGAGCGCAGCCGCATTGAATCGCTGGTGTTGCGTTGGGAGTGGCGTGTCATGGTTGCGGCGCGGGCGAACTGGAAGGGCTATCTGAAGTTCGGCGAGATCAGTTGCCCGGTTGCACTTTACACCGGCGCCAGCACCTCCGAGCGCATCGCCTTCCACACGATCAACCGCGACACCGGCCATCGCGTCAGGCGCGAGTTCATCGACCCGGTCACGGAAGAGCCGGTCGACCGCGAGCACCAGATCAAGGGCTTCGAGATCAGCGAGAACCGCTATGTCGAGGTCGAGCCCGACGAGATTGCCAGCGCGGTGCCGGAGAGCAAGAAGCTGCTGGCGGTCGCCGCCTTTATCCCCTGCGGTGAGATCGACACGGTCTATTTCGACAAGCCGTATTATCTCGCGCCGTCCAGCAAGATTGCCGATGACGCCTTTGCGGTGATCCGCGAGGCGTTGCGCGCCAGCAAGGTCGGCGCCCTCGCTCACGCGGTGCTGTTTCGGCGCTACCGCGCGCTCATGATCCGCGCGCATGGGCTGGGCCTGGTCGCCCATACCCTCAACTTCGACTACGAGGTCCGCTCCGCCACCGAGGCCTTCGATGGCATCCCCAAGCTGAAGATCCAGAAGGAGATGCTCGAGCTCGCCAAGCACATCATCGAGACCAAGATGGGCAAGTTCGATCCGGCGACGTTCGACGACCGCTATGAGGCGGCCGTCGCCGAGCTTGTGAAGGCGAAGCTCGCCGGCAAGCCGGTAAAGCTCGCGAAGAAGGCCAAGGCGCCGAAGCCTGTCGATCTGATGGCTGCGCTGCGGGCCAGCGTCGGGCAGACTCCGCCGCCGTCGACCAAGCGCAAGCCGGCGAAGAAGGCGGCGTAGATGGCGAAAGCCAAACGGCTGCGGGTCGCGACGTTCAACATCAACAACATCAACAAGAGGCTGCCGAACCTGCTCGCCTGGCTCGACGCGACGAAGCCCGATATCGTCGCCCTCCAGGAGCTCAAGGCAAAGGACGCCGCCTTCCCGGTCGCGGCAATCCAAGCAGCCGGCTACGGGGCGGTCTGGCAGGGTGAAAAGACCTGGAACGGCGTCGCGCTGCTGGCGCGTGGCAAGGAGCCGGTGGTCACCCGTCGCGGCCTTCCCGGTGACCAAGACGATGATCAAGCCCGATACATCGAGGCAGCCATCGCGGGGATCGTCGTCGCGTCGATCTACGCTCCGAACGGCAATCCCCAGCCCGGGCCGAAATTCGACTACAAGCTGGCATGGATGAAGCGGCTGATCGCGCATGCCGCCGACCTGAAGGCGGCCGGTGTGCCGGTGATCCTGGCCGGCGACTACAATGTCGCTCCAACCGAGATCGACATCTATCCGACCAAGTCCTGGGATGACGATGCATTGATCCAGCCGGCGCCTCGCCGGAGTTTCCGTCGATTGGTCGACCAGGGCTGGACCGATGCCGTCCGGCACCTTTTCCCCGATCAGCGGATATATTCGTTCTGGACCTATTGGCGCGGCCGTTTCGATCGAGATCACGGATTGCGGCTCGACCATATCCTTCTGTCCGCCGATCTCGCGGCGGGCCTGGTGGACGCCGGAGTTGACCGCGACGAGCGCGGCAAGCTCGGAGCGAGCGACCATGCTCCGGTCTGGGCGCTGCTGGAGCGCTGACGCCGTGCGGAGCGCGGCTAAGCCGTCGCGGTTCGGTCAAATGACATAGACGGGCCCGTTCCTCCCTGTACCTTCGGAGCTGCAGTTGTCTCCTTGCTTCTGGACATGACCGCGTGCGGCGCATGTTGACGCCGCCAAGCGGAGACCTGTCATGCACACCCAATCTCAGATGCCGCAATTTGGTTCGTGGGAGAGCGGCGCTCGAATTCCTGGTTCAACCCAACCGTACACCGCCGTTCTGCCATGGTACGAAGAGGTTGATTTTGCTGAGCTATCGGCGATAGCTGGCCATGAGCGACAAGACTATCAGACCTGGTATCTCAAAGTCATGCAGACGGTCGACGACCTGCTCAGAGAAGGCAATGCGATCGAGTTCGTCACCGTACGGCCGGCCGCTTATTTCGCCTGGCTTCGTGATCGGCCGAACACCCTTGAAGCACGCCGCGATTACGCAAAATATCTTGCTACCGCCTCAGACGCGGCGGCAGCTTAGGCGAGACCGCCTGTCACTGCTTCATGAGCGGCGGGCGAAAGGTCTCACGGACAACCATCGTGAATTGGCCGACCGCTCGTTCACGGACGTCGGCCTCAGCGGTCTTGCCGGCCTTTCGCAGCTGCTTGGCCTCGTCGAGGAGCATATCCGCGACGATCTGTGCAGCCTCGCGGGTGAGTGCGGCGCCGTCGAGATTTTCGCCTGTGATGGTCTTGCTCACCAAGAGTATCGTCCGCGTGAGCCCTGCCATGACCTGCTGCGCCATGCTGAGCAGCTCAACGAGCTTCGCCTCATCGAGCGCCGCCAAGTCCTTGCGCTTCATTTAGCTTATCTCTCCGCTCGTCGAAGCGTTGTGTCGAGGGCGTGCGCTACGGCTACGCGCGATAGGCATGCCGGCTCAACGCCGGGAGGGGCGGCGCGTTCCAGATCTTGCCGCCTACCGCCACATGCCGCGCATCTTGGCGCGCACGTCGATCTTCGGGCCGGCGGAAACCGGGCGCGCGCCGGCCTGTGCCGCCAGCGGCCAGGCTCGCCGCTGGAAATGCTTGAGCAGGGTGTTCGGGATGAAGTGCGTGCGGGCCGCGTAGACATGGCGGTCGCCGGTCGATGACTGGCCGTGCGTGAAGAAGCGTTGCGGCACCATCAGGTGCAGGTCGTCCTTGGCGCGGGTCATCGCGACATAGAGCAGCCGGCGCTCCTCCTCGATCTCATCCTTGGCGCCGGCGCCAAGATCGATCGGGATGCAGCCGTCGACCACATTCATGATGAAGACCGATTTCCACTCCTGCCCCTTGGCCGAGTGGATGGTCGAAAGGATCAGATAGTCCTCGTCGAGATGCGGCACCCCAGCCTGGTCGCTGGTGGCGTCCGGCGGATCGAGGGTGAGCTCGGTGAGGAAGCGCTCGCGCGACGGATAGCCGCCCGCGATCTGCTCGAGCTGCAGCAGGTCGGCCTGGCGCGTGGTCGCGTCCTCATGGATGCGCTCCAGATGCGGCTCGTACCAGAGCCGGGCCCGCTCGATCTCGGCCGGCCAGCCCGACCGGCCGGAGCGCAGCGCCTCGATCGCCTCGACGAAGGCGGTCCAGTCGTCTCCTGCGCGGGCCGGCGCCGGAGCGTTGCGCAGGGCATCTGTTCCATCGGGCGCCTGCGCCAGATGCTCGATGACGCGCTGGGCCGAAGTCGGCCCCACGCCGGGCAGGAGCTGCATCACGCGAAAGGCTGAGACCCGGTCGCGCGGGTTCTCGACGAAGCGCAGCAGGGCAAGCAGGTCCTTGACGTGCGCGGCGTCGAGAAATTTCAGCCCGCCGAACTTCACGAACGGGATGTTCCGGCGCGTCAGTTCGATTTCGAGCGGGCCGCTATGGTGCGAGGCGCGGAAGAGCACCGCCTGCTGCTTCAGCGCCGCACCGGTCTCGCGGTTCTCGAGCACCTTTTCAGCGATGAACCGGGCCTGGTCGGCCTCGTCACGGACATTGACCAGCTCGGGCGCGGCGCCGGCCGCGCGATCGGTCCAGAGGTTCTTGGTGAAGCGCTCGGCGGCAAGGTCGATCACCGCGTTGGCGGCGCCGAGGATCGCCTGCGTCGAGCGATAGTTCTGGTCGAGCGTGATGACTTCGGCCGGCGGCGAGAACGCCAGCGGGAAGTCGAGGATGTTGCGGACGGTGGCGGCCCGGAAGGAATAGATCGACTGCGCGTCGTCGCCGACCACGGTCAGCCCGTGGCCATCGGGCTTCAGCGCCAGCAGGATCGACGATTGCAGCCGGTTTGTGTCCTGGTACTCGTCGACCATGACATGGTCGAAGCGCGCCCCGACATCAGTCGCGAGATCGGGGTCGCTCATCGCCTGCGCCCAGTAGAGCAGCAAATCGTCGTAATCGAGCACGTTCTGCTGCTGCTTGGCCTCGACATACGCCGCGAAGAGCTGCTTCAGCTCCTCCGCCCAGGCGATGCACCAGGGATAGGAGAGCCGCAGCACATCCTCGATCGGCTGCTCGGCGTTGACACAGCGCGAATAGATCGAGAGGCAGGTTCCCTTGGTCGGAAAACGCGCCTCGGTCTTCGAGAAGCCGAGCTCGTGCCGGACCAGGTTCATCAAATCGGCGGCATCCTCGCGGTCATGGATGGTGAAGGCGGGATCGAGCCCGATCTGCTCGGCGAGGTCGCGTAGCAGCCGGGCACCGACGCCATGGAAGGTGCCGGCCCAGTTCAGCGCATCGACCGCGACGCCGGCGCCATCGCCCATCACCTTGCGGGCGATGCGCTCGACACGGCGGATCATCTCGGAGGCGGCCCGGCGCGAGAAGGTCATCAGCAGGATACGCCGCGGATCGGCGCCGCAGACCAGGAGATGGGCGACGCGGTGCGCCAGCGTATTGGTCTTGCCCGAGCCGGCGCCCGCGATGATCAGGACCGGCGGGGCGGCGGCGGCGGCGCCGCCATGCGATACCGCACGTCGCTGCGCCGGGTTGAGGCTGTCGAGATAGACGTGCGCGTTCATGACGATTCGGCCTGCTAAACTTGAAGGGCAGCACGGGTTAAGGGCGTCGGCAATGTCGAATGACGGCCAAGGGGTTGTTGTCCGTCTGGTGTACAACGTCCGGTCGGCTTGACTCCTCGGCTGGTGCGTTCTCATTATGTTCTCATACTGGAGAGCGAAACCGATGTCAGCCGTGCCTTTGCCGGACACGTCGCCCATGACGGAGTTGGAGGCCGAGATCGATGATTTGATCGCGGAGCATGGCTGTGAGCGCGCCCTGATACGAGCGTTGCTGCTGGATCTGGACGAGCTCGCGCGGGACGGCGATCGCGCGTCCTCGCGCGGCTTTCTCCGCGGGCTATTTTCGGAGGGCGCCCGACCGCTCAAAGGCGGGGATGAGCCATGAGACGCAAGGGGGAGCTATCACCCTCTGGCATCGATCGAGGCTGGCCGCACCAGGTCGCGCTCCGCGACGACGATGGTCAGTATCTCGGCCACCTCCCGAGGACCGGCCTGCTCTCGTCGCTCTGTGAGCGCGAACACAACGTCACCGACGGCCGGCATCGCTACCGGGTCTTCTGCTTCTCCGACCGGGGCCAAGCTGACCGCTTTCGAGAGCTTCTCAGCGGTGAGGAATTCGACCCGCGCGACCGATCCGGACGGGGGTGGGTCAGGGGGCGAGGGGCGGCTCGAGACGCGAGGCGGCGGTGAGCTGCTCTGCCCGCCTGGGGAGATCACCTGATGAATGACGCCGATGGAACCGCCGAACGAAGACACCTCGCTGCTCGATTTTCCGTGGGTGATCGTGCGCTTCCGCTGCCACTTCTGCCGGCGCCGCAAGGACGCGCGCTTGGCAGGGCTGGCCAGCGATTTCGGCGAGCACACGACGCTCAAGCTGCTACTCAGCGCATTCGTCAGGCGGTGCGCCTGGGATCCGACCAATCCCGCGCGCAAGCCGCAAAAGTACGGCCGGAAATGTGGCGCCTATCTCATGGACATCGGCCGCACCTCGCCGCCGGACCTGCCGCCGAGCATGGCCGGCTTGACCCTGATCGAAGGAGGCAAAGATGATCAGCTGGGAACAGGATCACCGCCCGGTCCGAAGCGCCGCAGAGTCGGCGGCAGCTAGGCAGCTCGCCATCTCGAAGCTGACGGCCGCGGCGCAAGCGGCCCGCAGGACTGGCGAACCCCAGCCCGTGGAGGACGTCGAGTTCCATAGCACCTCGGACGATGACGAATGGCTCTGGACCACGCTGGCCGAGCAATACAAATGCGACTTCGCCGGCCCCTATGGCGTTCTCTCTGAAGGGCGCGGCCACTTCCTTGTCACGCCTCGGAAGGAAGGCCCGCGGCCGCTCTGGAAGAACGTCATCGTCTACGACACGAAGGCCGATGGCGTGGAGCTGGTACGGGCCACAGTGGAGGGATGGCTCGACGTCAGGTGGTATCCGAAGCGGCTCGTTGAGCGGCCAAATCTCGATCTCTTGGAAGTCCGCCTGCAGACGCACGAGACCGCGCACGAGCTGGTGGAAGCCCATGGAGGCCTTCATTTGAGCGCCTGGGCTTTGGGCGACCCGGTCTCGCGAAAGGACTTTTTCGCCCGCGTCATGTTCGATCCGAAGCTGCTGCGGCTGCGGAAGGAGCCTGACGTCGCCGCAGAGCCCGAGTTCGCGTTCTTGTGAGATTTGAGGCCCCCCTCTAGCATCTTGGCCATGTGCAATCTGTACAGCCACACCCGCAACGTAGAGGCGATGCGCAAGCTGTTCGCGCCGTTCAACGATGGCGGTCCGAACCTTGCCAACCTGCCGCCGCAACCCGGCATCTTCCCGGACTACCAGGCCCCGATCATCCGCAATGAGGATGGGGAGGCGCGGCTGGCGTTGACGCGCTGGGGCATGCCGTCGTCGAAGAAGGCGCTGCTCGATGCCGCGAGCGCGCGCGCCGACAAGCTCCGCGCCAAGGGCAAGGAAGTCGATTTCGACTATCTCCTGCGGATGGAGCCTGACGGCGGAACGACCAATGTGCGCAACACCTCGAGCGCGCATTGGAAGCCTTGGCTAGGCGTCTCGAACCGCTGCCTGGTGCCGTTCACCAGCTTCAGCGAGTTCAATCGCGAGGCCGGCGGGGATATCTGGTTCGCGTTCGGCGAGGAGCGCCCGACGGCCTTCTTCGCCGGGATCTGGGCGCCGAAATGGAAGAGCGTTCGCAAGGTGAAGGAAGGCGAGGTCGAATCCGACTTGTTCGCCTTCCTGACCACCGATCCGAATGCCGAGGTCAAGGCGATCCACCCCAAGGCGATGCCCGTCATTCTGACGACGCCGGAGGAGTGCGCGGCCTGGATGACGGCGCCATGGGACCAGGCGAAGGCGCTGCAGCGTCCCTTGCCTGACGGCTCGCTGACGATCGTCGCGCGGGGCGTGAAGAAGGATGGGCCGGCGGACGTGCTCGCCGCCATGGCCGATAAGGCGACGCAGGCGACGCTACTCTGATGGCCGATGACGGCCGCCGTGGCCACGAGCCGACGGCCCGCCAAGGCTGCGGATTGCTGCTCATCATCGCCGTGCTCAGCGGCATCGTGATCGGGCAATTGATCAAGCGATACTGGTAGGGCGCCCCACGCTTCAATGAGCGGGGTAGCCGAATCGGACGCCCCTTCAACAGAACAGTTTGCGAACGTCTGTCGGGACTTTGTCGGGACTTTCTGTCCCGAACGCTGCGATTTGCTCCCGTTTCGTTCCAAAACGAACGGCGCAAGCCTTTGCAGGCTCACGCATATCTAGCTGAAAACATTAAGAAAAATGGTCGGAGCGAGAGGATTCGAACCTCCGACCCCTTGTCCCCCAGACAAGTGCGCTAACCGGGCTGCGCTACGCTCCGACGGGTCGGCTTATAGAGCGCACGCGGCTGCGATGCAACGCGGCAATTGCCGCTTCGGCACGCTGGATTCACAACTGCCGATCATCGAGCGTGGGCGGCGCCATCTCGGCCGGCGTGATGCCCCTGCGTCCGGCGCGACGGACCAGGGTGCGCACCAGTCCGGCGAAGATGATCACCAATGGCAGGGCCAGCGCGGCGCTGCCTTCCAGCGCGAGCCAGATCGAGGCGGACAGGGTCGCGATGATCCCGGCGATGAGGAGAATACTGGTCATGGCCGTCTCCGCCTGACCATGGACCCACGGCGCGCTGGAGAGGGGCCCCACGCCACGGCCAATCCATCGTTCAGCCGACCAATCATGGTCCCGATTCTCCCGGCGAAGCGGAAAACCGTCAAGTGGAGGTCCACGCGCGAGAACGGCCGAGGTACGGAAACAGTGCCGCCGCCGCACTGTTTCCGTGGCTAAAGCGCCAGCGTCGGCCTCTCGGGCGCCCGTCTGAGGAAGCCCCCGTAACGGTAAGAACTCGTTAAGGTATTCTGTTCAAATGCGGTTCACAGGGTGAAGGTTATCTTCATGATACTGGCACCGATTCGTGGAGGCCCCGTCATGACCCTGGACTGGCGCAACAGCCTGATGCTCGGCTTCATCGCGGCAGTGTTCGTCGCCTGCCTGTTCGGCCCCTATATGATCTCGGTCATGCTCGGCGGGCTTGGCCTGACGTGCTATCTCACCAAGCACATCAGGCCCGGAGCCTAGACCCGCCTCAGGCCGCGAGCGCGGGGCGCTCAGCCAGCCAGTCCCGCACAAGTCTCAGATCGGCCTGCGACAGGCCATGACCGGTCGGCAGGCTGCGATGCGCGACCGCAGCCCCTGCCCCGACGAGCGTCGCCGCCAGGCGTGCCGCATTCGCTTCCGGGATAATCGGATCGAAGCTGCCGGAAACGATCAGCACCGGCTTGCCGTCCAGGACGGCTGCCGGCGGCTTTTCGAAGGGCGACATCGCCCGCAGCAGCACCGCTCCCGACAGCACCTCCGGCCGCAGCAACAGCATCGCGGCGGCGATGTTGGCGCCGTTCGAGAAACCGAGCGCGATCGGGGCCGGCAGCCCGTATTCCGCCCGCGCCCACTCGACGAAATCGGCGAGCTCATGGGTGCGCCGGGTCAGGTCCTCCTCGTCGAAGACGCCCTCGGCCAGACGGCGGAAGAAGCGCGGCATGCCAGCCTCGAGCGTGCGGCCGCGCGGCGAGAGCAGGCCTGCGCCCGGCGCGACGGCGAGTCCGAACGGCAGCAGATCGCTCTCGTCGCCACCGGTGCCGTGCAGCAGCAGGAGCGGCGCCTGGCCGGGCGCAGTCGCCGGCTCGAAACGATGGATGAAGGGCTCAAGCGCGTTCATGGCGCGGCCTCCTTTCATGATGGTGTTCGGTGAGGGGCGCCCCGCCCGAAGGCGGAGCGCATTCATGGATCAGACCAGAGCCGGCAGGACGGCCTCGATCTCGGCGCGGCGCGGCTCGTACTGCGCCGGCAGCTTGAGCGCGCCGCCGAGGTCGTCGGCCGGCTCGTCGATGGCGAAGCCGGGCGCGTCGGTCGCGATCTCGAACAGCACGCCGCCGGGCTCGCGGAAGTAGACGGACCGGAAATAGTTCCGGTCCCTCTGCTCGGTGGGGCGCAGGCCGAAGGTCTCGGTCAGCGTCTTCACCATGCGGGCCTGCTCCGCGTCGTCGCCGGCGCGGAAGGCGATGTGATGCACCGAGCCCGCACCCATCCTTGCCGGCAGGAAGCCCCCGGCGGCGCGCAGGTCGACGACGCCGCCATGGGCGGTGCCTTCAGCCCGCATGCGCACGGTGTTGCCCTCACGGCCGGCCTCGACGAAGCCGAATACGTCGCGCAGGATCGCAGCGGTCGTCTCCGTCTTGTCGAGCAGCAGGGTGACGCCATGGAAGCCGCGGATGGCGGATTCAGGCGGCACCTCGCCATTGTCCCAGGCCGACTCATTCTCGGCGCCGGGTACCGCGACCAGCGCGAGCCGCATGCCGTCCGGATCGCGGAAGCTCAGCACGGTCTCACCGAAACGCTTCTGCGGGACATCATGGGCGACGCCGTTGGCGATGAGCCGATGCGTCCAGTAGCCGACCGCTGCCGCGGGGATGCGGAAGGCGGTCACTTCCGTCTCGCCGACACCGAGCCGGCCGGGCGCGACATGCTCCCAGGGGAAGAAGGTCAGGATCGTGCCCGGAGTGCCGTCGGCATCGCCGAAATAGAGATGCCAGGTGGTCGGGTCGTCGAAGTTCACCGTCTTCTTGACCAGGCGCAGGCCGAGGACGCGGCTGTAGAAGTCGAGATTGCGGTGCGCCGGCCCGGCGATGGCGGTGACGTGGTGGATGCCGTTGATCTGCATGATGATCGTCCTCCGGGCTGCAGGAGGCTGCCCTCGTTGGCCCCGAAGATGATGGCCGCTCTACAGAATGCTAGGGCGACCATATTGCACCAAAGCAATGTCATTCTCTGAAAATGCCAATTTGAATTGCCAATTCGACATCGTCATTCTCTGCCGCAGACCAAACCGGTCCTTTGGAGAAAGACCATGACCGACACCCGTTTCGCCCCCTATGGCGCCCTTGTTCTGCGCATCGCGCTCGGCGTGATGTTCATCGCCCACGCCTATCTGAAGCTCGCGGTCTTCACCGTGCCCGGCTTCACCGGTTTCCTCGGCCAGGTCGGCCTGCCCGGCTTCCTCGCCTGGCCGATCATCCTGGCGGAGCTCCTTGGCGGCCTCGCCATCCTCACCGGCTTCTACGGCCGCTATGTCTCGGTCCTGCTGCTGCCGGTCCTGCTCGGCGCGCTCTTCGTGCATGCCCCGAACGGCTGGGTCTTCAATGCCCCGAACGGCGGCTGGGAGTATCCCGCCTTCCTCGCCTTGACCGCCTTCGCCCATGCCCTGATCGGCGACGGCGCGCTGGCGCTGCGTTCGGCCGGCGTCCCGGGTTCCGCCAAGCCCGCCTTGGCCTGAGCACCGCCACGCCATTAAACCGAACGGGCGACAGGTTGCTGCAACCTGTCGCCCGTACCATGTATCTGGGTAGCTGACTCGCCCGGAGCCGCCCGCTTGCCGACCGCCGCCTCTTCCATCGCCTGGGACGACTTCCGGCTGATCAAGGCCATCGCCGAGGCGCGCAGCCTGCCGGCCGCCGCCGAGCTGATCGGCCTCAACCATTCCACCGTCTTCCGCCGGCTCGGCCAGATCGAGGAAGGTCTGGGCACGCGCCTGTTCGAGCGGCATCGCTCCGGCTATGTGCCGACGCCCGCGGGCGAGGAGATGGCCGTCCTGGCCGAGCGGCTGGAAACCGACATCGCCGGCTTCACCCGGCGCCTGGCCGGCCGCGAGATCCTACCGGCGGGTGAATTGCGCGTCACCACCAACGACTCGCTGCTGGTCGAACTGCTGACGCCGCTCTTCGCCGCCTTCATGACGCAGTGCCCGGACATCAAGCTCGACGTGTTGCTCGGCAACCAGGCGCTCAATCTCAGCAAGCGCGATGCCGATGTCGCGATCCGCGCCACCGACAATCCGCCGGAGAACCTGGTCGGCCGGCGGGTTGCGCAGATCGGCTGGGCGCTCTACGGGCGCGCGACGGATTTTCCTGAGGGTGCACCTTCGGACCAATCCGAGCTCACGCAGCAGCGCTGGATCTCGCTTGGCGACCAGTTCAGCAATTTCAAGGTTGTGCAGTACCGGCAGAAGCACATCCCGGCCGACCAGACCGTCTACAAGCTCAACACCGTGCTCGGGCTCGCGGAAGCCGTCGAGGCGGGCATCGGCATCGGCTTCCTCCCCTGCTTCATCGCCGACAAGCGTCCGGCGCTGGTTCGGCTGGCGCCGCCGCAGACAGGCTATGCCGCCGATCTCTGGCTGCTGACCCACCCGGATCTGCGCCATTCGCCGCGCGTGCGGCTCTTCCTTGATTTCATGGCGCAGGAACTCGCCCGGCTGCGGCCGCTGATGGAAGGTAGCCCGATAGGCCGGGAGAACACCGAAGCGCCCTCGCCGGCCGAGGCTTGAGTTAAGGCCGTCAGGCGGCCTGGCGGTTGATGCCGGATTCCGCCAGCTTGGTCAGCTTGCTGTCGGCGGCATGTTCCTCGTCGAGGTTCTGCTGCAGCAGGGCAGCGCAATCCTCGCGGCCGAGCTGCTTGGCCCAGGCGGTCAGCGTGCCGTAGCGGGTGATCTCGTAATGCTCGACCGCCTGCGCGGCGGCGATGATCGCCGCATCCAGCACCGTCTTGTCCTCGACCTCGCCGGTCACCTCGTCCGCCTCCTCGAGGATACCATCGATCGCCGGGCAGTCGGTCCCCTTGGGCTCGACGCCATGCTGCTGGAAGACCTGCTCGAGCCGGCGGATATGGCCTTCGGTCTCGCCGAGATGAGCTTGCAGACCACTACGCAGCTGCGTGTCGGTCGCCTTCTCGATCATGGTCGGCAGCGCTTTCCTGATCTGCTTCTCGGCGTAGTAGATGTCCTGGAGCTGATGCACGAAGAGATCGTCCATCGTCTTGATATCCTTGGAAAACAAGCCCATGCCTTCCTCCTGTTCGCAGTTGTCCGGATTGCTGAAACCGACGTCGTCTGTCGATGACGTGCTTCCCTGTCGCTGCAACGTGCGCCGCCGCGAACTGTTCCGGACGAATGCGATGGCGGATGCAGCCTGCGAACATCTGCGCTAGGCTGCCGGCATGGAGCTCCTCATCCCCCTCATCGCTGGCCTGGCGCTGATCTGGCTGATCGGACGCGGCGTACCCTGGGACGCCAAGCTGGTGACGATCGTCGTCACGCTGGCGGTCATCGTCGCGGTCGTCGTGCTCGAGCGCAACGGCCTCTGGCCCGAAGCGTTCCGGCGGCGCTGAGACGCCGCCCGCCCGGCTGGCTCAGGATACCAGTTTCAACCCGACGATGCCGGCCACGATCAGGCCGACACAGGCCAGGCGCAGTGCTGTCGCCGGCTCGCCGAAGAGGACGATGCCGAGAATTGCAGTGCCGATCGTGCCGATGCCGGTCCAGATCGCATAGGCTGTGCCGAGCGGCAGGCTCTTCAGCGCAAGACCGAGCAGTCCGAGGCTCACCGCCATGCTGCCGACCGTCAGCACGGTCGGCAGCAGGCGGGTGAAGCCGTGCGTGTATTTCAGGCCGATGGCCCAGCCGATTTCGAACAGACCGGCAAAGAAGAGATAGGTCCAGGCCATGGCGGCCCTCCTTATGGAAGGGCGGGGTCGTCCACGCCTATGGGGAAACGCCGGCCAAAGACCCGCGGAGGTCGTCCTCGCCGGCTGATCTAGCGAGCCGGGAGCGAAGGTTCAAGCGCAGCTGCGCTCAACCGTCCTCGCCGACGGCCGCGCCGGCCAACGCGCCATGGAGCAGGCGGCGGCACTCGATCAGCTCGGACAGCGTCGCCTTGAGGAAGGCAAGATCGTCGGCGCCGACCAGCGGCTGGGCCGCACGCGGCAGGGAGGACAGCAGCGCCTTCGCCGCAAAACCCGGCTCCATCGCAGAGGCGTGGTGGTGCTGCACCGGCTGCGACGCCGGCATCGGTTCGGCGCGTGACGGAGCCAGATGAGCGGCCGCGGGCGGCTGGGCGGCCGCATTGCCGCCGACGATCTCGGCGCCGCGGCCGATCGCCTGGACATAGCGCGGTCCCTGCTCCTTCAGGATGCGCTGCAGGCCCTTGATCGTGTACCCCTCGCCGTAGAGCAGGCGGCGGATGCCCTTGAGCAGGGCGACATCGTCCGGCCGGTAATAGCGCCGGCCACCGCCGCGCTTCAGCGGCTTGATCTGGGAGAAGCGTGTCTCCCAGAAACGCAGGACGTGCTGGGGAATGTCGAGGTCTTCAGCGACCTCGCTGATGGTTCTGAATGCGTCTGGGCTCTTGTTATCCAATTCGGCCTCGAATCCGCCGCCGTGGAACTCCAGAGTCACTCTTCCTCACCTACACCGTTCAGTCCGTTGATCCGGGCCTTCATCACATTGGACGGCTTGAACACCATCACGCGACGCGGCTCGATCGGGACCTCGACGCCGGTTTTCGGATTACGCCCGATTCGCTCGCCCTTGTCGCGTACCACGAACGAGCCGAAGGAAGACAATTTGACGTTTTCCCCACGTGCCACCGCGTCGCAGATCTCGTCCAGTACCGCCTCGACCAACTTTGACGACTCCGTCCGCGACAGGCCGATCTTCTGATAGACTGCCTCGCACAGATCGGCCCGCGTAATCGTTTGCCCCGCCATCAGTTCCTCCAAGGCGTTTCTTCAAACAGCGGCGTCCCCATCAACCCTCGCCCCATCGGAGGCGGACGCTAGGCGGCGAGGCGACTACGGTCAATCCTCGATACACCCGCACAGGTTGAAAAACGCGGAAAATCCGCGCTGACGACCGCTAAGAAAATGTCATAAATCCAAAGTGCTTAGCTTCGGCAGCCCAACCGGGCCGCTACCAGCGGATCAGCGCCGACCCCCAGGTGAAGCCGCCACCCATCGCTTCGATCAGCACGAGCTGTCCGGGCTTGATGCGCCCGTCCATGTGAGCCTGTGCCAAAGCGAGCGGGATCGAAGCCGCCGAGGTGTTGCCGTGCTCGCCGACGGTGACGACGACCCGGTCCTCGCTGATGCCGAGCTTGTGGGCAGTGGCGTCGATGATGCGGCGGTTTGCCTGGTGCGGCACGAACCAGTCGATGTCGGAGCCAGTGAGCCCGGTCTCCTCGAAGGTGTGGCGCACCGTGTCGGCGAGATTGACCACGGCATGCTTGAAGACCTCGCGGCCCTCCATGCGCAGGAAGCCCACGGTCTTGGTCGAGCCTGGCCCACCATCGACATAGAGCTTGTTCATGTAGCGGCCGTCGGAGCGAACATGGGTCGTCAGCACGCCGCGGTCGGCGAGCGTGCCGGCCCCCTCCTCGGCCCGGAGCACGACGGCGCCGGCACCGTCGCCGAACAGCACGCAGGTGGCGCGGTCGTCCCAGTCGAGGATGCGCGAGAAGGTCTCGGCGCCGATGACGATGGCGATCTTGGCCGCACCGCTGGTCAGGAACTTGTCGGCGGTGGCGAGCGCGAAGACGAAGCCGGAGCAGACGGCCTGCAGGTCGAAGGCAGCGCCTTGCGTCACGCCGAGCGCGGCCTGGATCTGGGTCGCGGTGGCCGGGAAGGTGTGGTCCGGCGTCGCGGTCGCGACGATGATGAGGTCGACCTCGCTCGCCGGGATCCCGGCGTCGGCGAGCGCCGCCTCCGCAGCCTTCAGACCGAGTGTGCCGGTGGTCTCGTCATCGGCAGCGATGTGGCGGGCGTGGATGCCGGTGCGCTGGACGATCCACTCGTCGCTGGTGTCGACCTTCTGCGCCAACTCGGCGTTGGTCATGATGCGCGCCGGCAGATAGGAGCCGCAGCCGCGCAGGACGGATCGCATTCTGGACAAGGACGTTTCTCTTCCCTACTCGCCGGCGGCGACTTGCGGGCTTGCAGGTGCTGCGCTGGGCCGCGCCGTCGCGGCGACCATCTCACGCACCTTCGCCATCAGATTCTCGCGCGCCATCTCGTAGCCGAGTTCGGTCGCGCTGGCGAACCCGACGGCATCCGTGCCGCCATGGCTCTTGATCACGATGCCCTCGAGGCCAAGAAAGACGCCGCCATTGACCTTGCGCGGGTCCATCTTGTCCTTCAGCGCCGCAAAGGCGCCACGGGCGAAAAGATAGCCGATTTTCGACATCAGTGAACGGCTCATCGCCGCACGCAGATATTCGCCGATCTGCTTGGCGGTGCCTTCAGCCGTCTTCAGGGCGATGTTGCCGGTGAAGCCTTCGGTGACGACGACGTCGACCGTGCCCTTGCCGAGATCGTCGCCTTCGACGAAGCCGTGATAATCGAGATGCGGCAGCGCGCTCTCGCGCAGAATGCGGCCGGCCTCCTTGACCGCCTCGACGCCCTTGATCTCCTCCACGCCGACATTGAGCAGGCCGACGCTCGGCCGGTCGAGGTCGAGGACGACGCGGGCCATGGCGGCCCCCATCACGGCAAGGTCGACCAGATGCTGTGCGTCGGCACCGATGGTAGCGCCGACATCGAGCACGACGCTCTCGCCACGGACCGTCGGCCAGAGGCAGGCGATCGCCGGACGATCGACCTGCGGCATCGACTTCAGGCAGAACTTCGACATCGCCATCAGCGCGCCGGTGTTGCCGGCCGAGATGGTGACATCAGCCTCGCCGGTCTTGGTCGCGTCGATGGCGCGCCACATCGACGATTTGTAGCGGCCATAGCGCAGGGCCTGGCTCGGCTTGTCGTCCATCTTCACCGAGACCTCGGTGTGATGGAAGGTGGTGACGGCCTTCAGCTTCGGATGCGCAGCGAGCAGCGGCATGACCTCGGCCTCGTTGCCGAAGATCACGAACTTCGCGTCCGGGCGACGTTCGAGCGTGAGGGCCGCTCCCGGGACGACCACGGACGGGCCGTGATCCCCGCCCATGGCGTCGAGCGCGATTGTAACCGGGCGTGTCATGCGGTGGTGATCGATTCCAGGGGCTGGGCCCCCTGCCGGGGGCGGCCGGGCGGCGGCGGACAATAGCGGGTTGGCCGCCCGCCGCAAGGGAAAGCGCGGAGGTTTGTGCCGGTCATTGCTCGCGCTTCAGCTGCAGCAGCGCGGCGAAAGGCGATTCGGCCGGCGTCTCGGGCGCCGGCTCGCTGAACGCCACGCCGGGCTTGCGCGGATAGGGATCGAGCGCCAGAGCCAGGAATTCGAGCGTCACCGTCCCCAGATCGATCATGCCGTCGACGATCGGCTCGGGCGGCTCCTCCTCGTTGAGCAGCACCTCGATGTCGATCTCGTCATCCTCGGACGGCTTCGCCATGGCGGCGATCTCGGCCTCCGGCGCAAAGTCGAGCTTGACCGGCACGTTGAGCTCGACCGGGAAGGCATCGAGGCTAACGACGCAGCTCTGGTGCAAGCCCGCCTTGATCATCCCTTCGAGCTTGACCCGCTCGCCATTGCGCGAGAGCGAATAACTCGCCTTCAGCGCCTCGACCGAGACGACACCGAGATAGGCCGCGATGGCGGGAAGAGCGTCATGCTCCGGCACGACCTCGACCGGAACCGGGCGCAAGGTGATGCTTTCGACGCGAATCGGACGGTGAAGCGGCAACGTGTCCTGGGGAGAAACGGTCATGCTTGGAGGCTGCCTGCGAAAGGCGGGAACAAGGGATCGGCGGCAAGGATATCGTCGAGCGAGCGTGTGGCCAAGACGGCCGCCCCAGCCTTGAGGTGGCGGGCGAGCCCCAAGGCATCGACCTGAGGGGCGATATTGCGGGCAAGTGCGGCTTCGAAGGCGCCGGGCTCGTCGGATCCAAGCGCCTCCTCATAGCCGCTTAGGCGGCCATAGAAGCTGCGGCCGATCTTCTTCATCCGCTTGGGCACGGCAACGTCGCTGATGCCGCCCTGGCGGAAACCGAGCTCGAGATAGGCGAAACTGGCGTCGATCAGGTCCTGCGCCACATCCGCCGCCGGTGCCGGCAGGTCGCGCAGACGCCGGAGCACGAGGAAGAGGTGCAGCGTCAACGCCTCGAAGCGGCCCTCGAAATCATCGGGGACGCGGCCTTCCAGATACAGAGCAGGCTCGCGCGCTGCGCCGACGATGCGCTCCAGCAACGCGTTGACCGGCGCCATGCGCGCCCGCTTCCTGCCGAACAGGCCGAAGATCACAGCCCCTACCCCGCCTTTCCCGAAGACCTTAGCTAAAAAGTGACTTGCCTTGCCAAAGCCATGCTCGGGCGTTACGCCAAGCGCACCCACCCTGACAAGCGCGGCAGCTCCGCGCGCCTCCCCTTCGGATCCGCCACGCATGACTGCTCCGACCCGCCGTACCGTCCTGATCGGCTCGCTGGCCGCCGCGCTGCCGCTGGCCGGCTGCGGCACCGCCACCAATCTCGGCTTCCGCACCCCGACCTCCGCCGGCCTCAACGAGGAGTTCACCCGCGGCTTCGTCATGGACGACGAGCTGATCGCCAAGGTGAAGGTCGGCATGGACGTGCAGACGGTGCTGACCACGCTCGGCACGCCGTCGACGACCTCGACCGTCGGCAACCGCACCTTCTACTACATCAGCCAGACGGTGCGGCGGCGCTTCCAGTTCCAGGATTTCACCGTCGTCGACCAGAGGGTGCTGGTGATCTATTTCAACAAGGGCTTCAAGGTCGAGCGCATCGCCAATTACGGCCTGCAGGACGGCGTGATCTTCGACTTCATCAGCCGTACCACCCCGACCGGCGGCGAGGAGCAGAGCTTCCTGCGCAACCTGTTCCGCGGCGTCACCAAGTTCACACCGTTCGGCACCTGAGCAGGCGCCTTCCGCATCGGATGCAAGAACCCTGCGACGCTGTCGCAGGGTTTTCTTTATCGCCCGCCTGCGCTTGGTGACACACGGTGCACAGGGGAACCGGCAGCGGCGTCGCGATCACGCCGCCAGCAATTCCTTCTTCGTCTCGGTCACCTTCCTCAGGCGCCTGGGCACGCCCAGATAATAGCCCTGCGCCTCGTCGCAGCCTTCGTCCTGCAGGATTTCGAGCTGCCGGGCTGTCTCCACGCCCTCCGCCAACACCGGAATCTCCAGGCTCTTGCCGAGCGCCAGAACCGCACGGACGATCATTTTCGCCTGGGCGCTGCTCTCGACCTCCCGCATGAAGGAGCGGTCGAGCTTGATCTTGTCGAATGGGAAGGTGCGCAGCGTGTCGAGGGACGAGTAACCGGTTCCGAAATCGTCGATCGCAATGGTGACTCCAAGCTCGCGGACCTGTCGCAGCACGCGCAAGGCCCGATCCTTGTCGGCAATGATGGTCGTCTCGGTGATCTCGAGCTCGAGCCGGCCCGGCGCCAGGCCACTCTCGGCCAGCGCCTCCTTCACCAGCCTCGCCAGATCGCAATGCGCGAATTGTATCGGCGAGAGGTTGACCGCGACCTTGTATTGCCTGCGCCAGGCGGCTGCATCGCGGCAGGCGGTTCGCAGAACCCACTCGCCGATGGGGATGATGAGGCCGGTTTCTTCCGCGATCGGAATGAAGGTCGCAGGCGAGATCATACCCAGCTCCGGATGATTCCAGCGGATCAGCGCCTCGTAGCCGCCCACCACGCCGGTCGCGACCGACTTCTGGACCTGATAATGCAGCTCGAACTGATCAAGCGCGATGGCGTGCGAGAGGTCCCGCGACAGGGCCTGCCGCTTCCGGGACGCCTCGTCCATCATCGGCTCGTAATAGCAGACGGCGCGCGTCAGATCGGCCTTGGCGCGGTACATGGCGAGATCGGCATTGCCGATCAGCTCCTCCAACATCTCGCCATCCTCGGGGTAGACCGCGACGCCGAGGCTTGCGCCCGCCGTCGTCTCGAAATCATCGACCCGCAACGGGCGGAACAACGCCGTCTCAAGCCGACCGACGAAGTCACGCAACTGGTTCTGATCGACGAAGGACTTGATCGCCATGAACTCATCACCGCCGAGACGGGCGACGCATTCTCCGTCCGTGATCGCCTCGGCCAGCCTCTGCCCGACAATCTTGAGGGCTTCGTCGCCCGCCTTGTGCCCGCGCAGGTCGTTGATCTCCTTGAAGCGGTTCAGGTCGATGCCGACGACCGCCAGGCCGACACCGGTCAGCTTGGCCCGCTTCAGCTCCTGCTCCAGGCGTTCATGTCCGCCGATCCGGTTGGGCAGGCCGGTCAAGGTGTCGTTCAGGGCCAGATGCCGCAGCTGGGCGAAGGATTCGCGGGCGGCCTGGGCATCGATCAGATAGCTGACGACGCCCGCGGCGACGATCAGCATGCCGACCCCCGCCACCGCGATCGCCATGGCTTGCAGAGCCGCGGAATCGGCTCCGTCGAGGTAGCGGGCGAACGGCGTCACCGACACGGCCGCCATCGCGGTGAAATGCAACGAGACGACCGCGAGCACGAACAGGCCGGGCGCCAGCCAGACGGATCGAGGCGACGGCTGGCGCACCGCCCGCCGAAAGGCCATCGCGCCGACCACGACCGACAGGCCCACCGAGGCCAGAACATAGCCGGTGTTCCATGCGACGATGCCGTCGACATGATAGGCGGCCATGCCGGTGTAATGCATCGCCGCGATCGCCAGACCGACCGAGGCCCCGCCCAATTCAGCCGCGGCCGGAACGCCGCGCAATTGCGAAATCCAAATGCCGAATGCGCATCCGATGATCGCAACGAACAGCGAGACCATGGTCAGGACCGGATCGAAGGAAACCGGTGCCTGCACATCGTAGGCGAGCATGGCGATGAAGTGGGTGCACCAGACCGAGGAGCCGGCCGCCAGCGCCGCCAGGAAAACCCATCCGGCCCGTTGCAGCCCGGCACGATCCTGCGCCTGGCTGAACAGGCGGAACAGCACCGCTGCACCGCAGATGCAGACCACGGCGGCGAGCAGCACGAGCCACAGATTATGCTCTGTGACGATACAAGACACGACACGCACGCGGACGCCCCCGAGATCTCAAATTCAAAATCTTTCGAGGTTCACATTTGAAAGGTAGGCGACCTGGATTTCTATCCAGAATCCGCAAGGCAATTTACTTGGATAATGAGATATTGACCGCACTCAAGCAGGCAGATTTCAGATCACTTAACATCTCATCATCCGTCGATTGCCTAAAATTCTGTTAATCTTATTTTGACCACTGATACTATGTTCTTATTTACCGAAATCGTCGACACGCTTCTCAAAGCAAGCCCCGCTTTGCTGGATCGTGATCGCGTCTTCAGGATTTCCCGCGCGCCCAAGAAACCGCTCCCGGCGCCTCAAGCGCCTTTCGATCTGCGGTCCGGCAGCGTCATCGCGCACACGCCGACGATGACCAGCGCGAGCCCGGCCCAAGCGGTCGGGCTCAGCCGCTCGCCGAGGAAGAGCACGCCGATGGCGACGCCGGCCGGCACGCGCAGATAGGCGACCGAGGTCGTTCCGACCGTGCCGATCCGGTCGATCAGCCGGAAATAGAGGATGAAGGCGAGCGCGGTCGAGAACACCGACAGCGCCAGCAGGGCCTGGATTGATGCGGTCGAGGGCGAAAGCGTCCAGGGTCGATCGAAGATCAGGCTGAAGGGGATCAGGATCACGGCGCCGCAGATCAGCGAGCCACAGGCCGGCATGATCGGATCGAGCCCCTTGAAATTGCGGCCGAACAGCGCCGCGCCGCCATAGCAGGCGGCTGCCGCGACGAGGGCGAGCTGCGCCCAGAGCTCGCGGCCGAAGCCCGAGAGCGCCTCGACGCCAATGATGAGGCAGACGCCGAGCATGCCCGCGGCGACGCCGAAGAGCTTGCGACCGGCAGCCGCCTCCGAGCGGAAGAGCAGCAGGCTGATCAGGAAGGCGAAGATCGGCGAGCCAGCGTTGAGGATCGCGGCGAGGCCGGCATCGACGCTGGTCTCTGCCCAGGCGATCAGCGTGAAGGGCACGGCGCTGTTGAGGCAGGCCTGGATCAGGAAGCGCCGCCAGATCACAGGATCGCGCGGCAATGTGAGCCCGCGCCAGCGGATGATGACGAGCAGGAGCGCGCCGGCGATCAGCGTGCGCGCCGCGATCAGGGTGATCGGCGGGATTGTCTCGACGCCGAGCTTGATGAAGCTGTAGGAGCCGCCCCAGAGCGTCGCCAGTACGAGCAGGGAGGCAAGATCGGTCAGGTGGCCCGATCGTGCGGTGGGGGAAGCGGCTGGGGCGGTCATCGGGTCCTCCTGGAATGGGGCGGACCATGACAGGCGAAAGCCGGCTCGTCGCGCCGGAACGCTACGGCCCCGACCGTAGGCTCGCAGATCGATTCAACCGCATGGCGATCTGATTCCGCCGCCGCGTGCAAGCTCTTGTGTTCCAAACGAAAAGCCCCGCGGATCGCTCCGCGGGGCCAGCTCCTGTTCAGGCGATCTGTCGCTCAGCTATGCGCCAGGATGGCGAGCAGCAGCAGCGCGATGATGTTGGTGATCTTGATCGCAGGGTTCACGGCGGGGCCCGCCGTGTCCTTGTAGGGGTCGCCCACGGTGTCGCCGGTGACCGAGGCCTTGTGCGCCTCGGAGCCCTTGAGATGGCGCACGCCGTCCTTGTCGACGAAGCCGTCCTCGAAGCTCTTCTTGGCGTTGTCCCAGGCACCGCCGCCCGAGGTCATCGAGATCGCGACGAAGATGCCGGTGACGATCACGCCCATCAGCATGGCGCCGACCGCGGCGAAGGCCTGGTTCTTGCCGGCGATAGCGTTGATGACGAAGAAGGTCACGACCGGCGCCAGCACCGGCAGCAGCGAGGGCAGGATCATCTCCTTGATCGCCGCCTTGGTCAGCATGTCGACGGCACGGCCGTAATCGGGCCGGTCCTTGCCTTCCATGATGCCGGGCTTTTCCTTGAACTGCCGGCGGACTTCCTCGACGACCGAGCCCGCCGCCTTGCCGACGGCGGTCATGCTCATGCCGCCGAACAGGAAGGGGATCAGGCCGCCGAGCAGCAGGCCGACGACGACATAGGGGTTCGACAAGGTGAAGTCGACGGTGACGCCCTTGAAGTACTGGAAGGTGGTCGAACCCGCCTTGTTGGCCTCGGCGACGAAGAAGTTGAGGTCCGAGGTATAGGCGGCGAAGAGCACCAGCGCGCCGAGGCCGGCCGAGCCGATCGCGTAGCCCTTGGTGATCGCCTTGGTGGTGTTGCCGACCGCGTCGAGCGCGTCGGTGGAGTGGCGGACCTCCTTGGGCAGGCCGGCCATCTCGGCGATGCCGCCGGCATTGTCGGTGACCGGGCCGAAGGCGTCGAGCGCGACGACGACGCCGGCCAGCGCCAGCATGGCGGTGGTCGCGATGGCGATGCCGAACAGGCCGGCAAGGCCGTAGGAGACGATGATGCCGGCGATGATCACGATGGTCGGCAACGCCGTCGCTTCCAGCGAGACCGCGAGGCCCTGGATGACGTTGGTGCCGTGGCCGGTGACCGAGGCCTGGGCGATCGAGACAACCGGGCGCTTGCCGGTGCCGGTGTAGTATTCGGTGATGACGACGATCAGCAGCGTCACCGCAAGGCCGACCAGCGCACAGCCGAACAGGCCGCCCGAGGTGAAGGTCACGCCCTGCACGGTGGTGAACGAGGCGGCGAAGCCGCCGAACATCAGGTAGTTGACCGCGGCGATGGCGCCGACCGAGAGCACGCCGGCGGCGATGAAGCCCTTGTAGAGCGCGCCCATGATCGACTGGTTGGCGCCGAGCTTGACGAAGAAGGTGCCGATGATCGAGGTGACGACGCAGGCCGCGCCGATCGCCATCGGGTAGAGCATCATCGCGCCCAGCACGGGCTGGCCGGCGAAGAAGATCGCCGAGAGCACCATGGTCGCGACCAGCGTCACCGCATAGGTCTCGAACAGGTCGGCCGCCATGCCGGCGCAGTCGCCGACATTGTCGCCGACATTGTCGGCGATCGTCGCCGGGTTGCGCGGGTCGTCCTCGGGAATGCCGGCCTCGACCTTGCCGACGAGGTCGGCGCCGACATCGGCACCCTTGGTGAAGATGCCGCCGCCGAGACGGGCGAAGATCGAGATCAGCGAGGCGCCGAAGCCGAGCGCCACGAGCGAGTCGATGACGGTGCGGCTCGAGGGCTCGAAGCCCTTCATCCCGGTGAGGAAGCCGTAATAGCAGGCGACGCCGAGCAGGGCGAGGCCGGCGACCAGCATGCCGGTGACCGCGCCCGCCTTGAAGGCGACGTCGAGGCCCTCGCCGAGCGATTGCATCGCCGCCTGGGCGGTGCGGACATTGGCGCGGACCGAGACGTTCATGCCGATGAAGCCGGCGGCGCCCGAGAGCACGGCGCCGATCAGGAAGCCGATCCCGACATAGGCGCCGAGCAGGTAGGTCAGTCCGAGGAAGAGTACGACGCCGACCATGCCGATCGTCATGTACTGGCGCTTGAGATAAGCCTGCGCGCCTTCCGCCACCGCGCCGGAAATCTCCTGCATGCGCTGGCTGCCGGCATCGCGTTTCATCACGTCGCCATAGGCCCATAAGCCGTAGACGATCGATAACGCACTCAAGACAATAATGATGAGCAAGGCCGACATCGAATTTCCTATCCCTGAGATTTCGTCATCCGGGGCAGGACACCCCGACGGAGCCGGTTTTCCGGTTCTTTAAACGCAGGGAACGGCTCTGTCGGCCTCACGAAGAATCAGGCCACAGCGCCGATCACCAGTGTCGGATCGGATTGTTGCCCAGTTTCCGCCAGAATCGCAAACGGGTCGGCTGACAATTTTGGGGGGATGTCAGGTTGCGACGGCCCGCTTGCCCTTCGCCTGCCATGCCACCAGCGCCAGCGCGACCGCGACCGGCGGGAAGACCAGCCAGTTGACGCTGGTCCAGCCGCCGGCGCTGAGAAGACCGCCAGAGGAGAAGGAGGCGATCGCGACCGAGCCGAAGACGAGGAAGTCGTTGGCGGCCTGAACCTTGACCCGCTCCTCCGGCCGGTAGCAGTCGGTCACCAGCGCGGTCGCGCCGATGAAGCCGAAATTCCAGCCGACCCCGAGGAGGACGAGCGCGAGCCAGAAATGCGCGACGCTGAGGCCGGAGAGCCCGACCACAGCCGCCAGCGCCGTCAGCAAGAGGCCGGCGGCGGTGACCTTCTCCTTGCCAAAGCGCGCGATCAGGCGGCCGGTGAGGAAGCTTGGACCATACATAGCCAGAACATGCCACTGGATGCCGAGCGCCGCCTCCCCGACGCTATGGCCGCAGGCGACCATCGCGATCGGAGCGGCGGTCATGACGAAGCTCATCAAGCCATAGGCGACGAGCGCCGCGATCACCGAGGCGATGAACTTGGGCTGGCGGATGATCTCGGGGAGCGGCCGGCCACCACCGGATTTCGCCTCCTTCACCGGCGGCGCGCGCAGCGCCAGCACGACGCCGATGGCCAGCAGCGCGAGGACGCCCTGGGCCAGGAAGCTCGCGGCGAAGGGCGCGGCCGGCGTCAGGTCGCGCGTCCAATAGACCGATTGCGGACCGATCACCCCGGCCAGCAAGCCGCCGATCATCACCCAGGAGATGGCGCGCGGCCGGAAGCTGTCGCTCGCCGTGTCGGCGGCGGCGAAGCGATAGCTCTGGACATAGGAGCCGTAGAGCCCGCACAGGAAGGTGCCGAGACAGAACAGCCAGAACAGGCGTTCGGCCGCACCGGCCGCGGCGATGCTGGCGCCGGTGGCGCCGATCAGCGCGCCGAGGACGTAGCCGTTGCGGCGGCCGAGCCGGCGCATCAGGAAGGCCGCCGGGATGACGCCGGTGGCGAGGCCGAGCTGCATCAAGCTGACCGGGACGGTGGCGAAGGCCTGGTTCGCAACCAGTTGCGAGCCGACGATGCCGCCGAGCGAAATCACGATCGCCGGGCTCGCGCCGCCGAGCGCCTGGGCGCCGGCGAGCACCAGCGCGTTGCGCCTGGCGAGCGTGTCGCCGTCCATCACCGGACCATGCTGGTTCATCGCAGCCGCCGCCCTTCGCGGCCGCCGGGCCGCCCTCAGAAGTGAGCGAAGGAGCCGCGTGCGAAGGTTCGCGGCCGGCCCGCTTCGGTGTAGCGCACGCTTCCCACTTCGGCCGTGATCCGCCCGATCGGCGTCAGGCCGAGCCCCGCTGCTTTAGCCGCGGCGAATAGAGAAGGATATTCTCCTTCGGGGACCGTGCAGAGAATTTCGTAGTCGTCACCGCCGGTCCAGGCCAGTTCCGCCAATGCGGGATCGGCCATGACGGCAGAGCGGGCCGCGGGCGACAGCGGCACGGCGTCAAGGTCGATCTCGGCCCCCACTTTCGAGGCCGCCAGCAGCTTGGCGAGGTCGCCGACCAGACCGTCGGAGACGTCCATCGCCGCCGAGGCATGGGCCTGCAGGGCGGCGGCGAGCGCAGTCCTCGGCTGCGGATGGAGATAGCGATCGGCGAGGAAGGCGCGATCGGCTTCCGGGAGCTTGCCGACCCAGGCGGTCCGCTCCGGTCCATGAGCCTTCAGGCCGAGCGCGCCGTCCCCGATCGTACCGGTGACGGCGACGATGTCGCCCGGCTTCGCGCCGGAGCGCAGCAGCATGCGGCCGGCGGGAACGCTGCCGAAGGCGGTGATCGAGAGCGTCAGCGGGCCGGTGGTCGAGACGGTGTCACCACCGATCAGCGGGCAGGCCCCCTCGGCCGCCATGGCGCCGAGCCCCCCGGCGAATCCGGCGAGCCAGGTTTCGGTCCAGCCCGTGGGGAGAGCAAGCGTCAGCACGAAGCCATCGGGCCTGGCGCCCTTGGCGGCGAGATCGGAGAGATTGACGCCGAGCGCCTTGCGGCCAATCGAGGCCGGCGGGTCGTCGGCGAAGAAGTGCACCCCGGCGACAAGCGCATCGGCCGTGACGACGAGTTCATAGCCGCGCGCCGGGCGCAACAGGGCGGCATCGTCAATGAGACCCAGCCCGGCGCGGCCGGCGATCGGCGCGAAATAGCGGGCGATCAGCTCGAATTCACCGGGGCTCTGGGTTCCCGCCACAGCGCCGCTCACGCCGCCGGCGCGTCGAATTCCTCGGCGCGGACGTCGCGGGCCATCCTGTCGAGGACCGCATTGACCATGCCGACCTCGTCGCCTTCGTAGAACGAGCGGGCGACGGCAACATATTCCGAGATCACGGCGCGGGCGGGCACATCCTTGCGGAAGGCGAGCTCATAGGCACCGGCACGCAGAATGGCACGCACCACCGCCTCGACGCGCTTCAGCGGCCACCCCGAGGCCAGCAGATCGTCGACCGAGCGATCGACCAGGCGCTGCTCACGGACGACGCCGCCGAGCAGATCGCGGAAGAAGGCGATCTCGGCCTTGGGGAGCTCGATGTCCTCGACTTCCTTGCCGATCCAGAAGGCCTCGAACTCGGCCATGGCCTCGACCACGCCGCGTCCTCCGACCTCCATCTCGTAGAGCGCCTGGACGGCCGAGAGCCGGGCGCCGCGGCGCATCTCGGATCGGCTCATTTCGACTCCTCCGCCAATGAGCGCTTGTAACGCAGCACCGCGAGCGCAGCTTCCGCCGCGCCGCCGCCCTTGTCCATCTCGCTGCAATTGGCGCGAGCCCAGGCCTGCGCCTCGTTCTCGACGGTGAGGATGCCATTGCCCAGCGGCAGGGCGAAGGCGACCGACAGATCCATCAGCGCGCGCGAGCTCTCGCCGGCGACGATGTCGTAATGGCCGGTCTCGCCGCGGATGACGGTGCCGAGCGCGACGACGGCCTCATAGGGGTCGACCGCCTCGTCGGCAGCGCGCAAGCCGATGACGATGGCGGAGGGGATTTCGAGCGCACCGGGAACGGTGACGACGTCGACGCGGCAGCCGGCCTTCTCCAGCACGGCGGTCGCGCCGGCGAGCAGTTCGTCGGCGAGCGCATCGTAGAAGCGGGCCTCGACGATGAGCACGCGGGCGCCGTCGAGCGGAGTGACCGAAACGGCCGATGATTGCCGGGGTCCGGCCATGGTGACATTCCTCGTCTGGGATTGAGGACGCTGGTTAGCCGCCCGGACGCGCCTCCGCAAGCCGCGCGGCATACCGCGCCATCAGATCGACCTCGACATGGACGCCGTCCCCCTTGCGGCGCTCACCCCAGGTTGTGACGCTGAAGGAATGCGGGATCAGCAGCACGGTGAAGACATCGTCCTCGACCGTGTTGACGGTCAGCGATGTTCCGTCGAGGCAGATCGAGCCCTTGGCGGCGATGAAGCGGGCGAGCCCCTGCGGCGCGCGGATATGGAAGCGCGCCGTCGCGCCCCAGGGTTCGCTCGGGTCGGGCGCGATCTCGTCGATCTTCAGGATGGTGCCGACGCCGTCGACATGGCCGGTGACGAGATGGCCGCCCAGCTCGTCGCCCATCTTCAAGGAGCGTTCGAGGTTGATCTTCGTACCGGGAGCCCATTCGGCGACCCTGGTCTTCGCCAGCGTCTCGGCCGCGGTCTCGACCTGGAAGATGCAGCCCGGCTCGCCATCCTCGCGCGATTTGAGCGTCGTCACGGTCAGGCAGACGCCGGCGCAAGCGATCGAGGCGCCTAGCTCGATGCCGGACGCCTCCCACGGACAGGAGATATCGAACTGCTTCAGGCTCGGGCCCTTTGTCTCGGCGCGGGTGACGGTGCCGATGGCGGTGACGATGCCGGTGAACATCAGGCGATCCTCGTGAAGACTTCGAAACGGTCGCAGCCGATCTGCCCGGCTTGCGTGACGGCGTAGATTTCGGGGTCGGCGAGCAGCGCCGCAAGTCCCGGCCTGACGGCGACGATGCCTTCGGCGCCGAGCGGCTTCGGCGAGGTCGAGACGATGACCTCGTCGGCGAAGCCCTGCAACGCCAGTTGCTCGCCGATCGTCGGACCGCCTTCGGAGAAGATGCGGGTGATGCCGCGGGTCGCCAGCAGGCGCAGCGCCTCAAGCAGATCAATATGGCCATCGGCGCCGCGCGAGACGCGCATGACCTCGACGCCGGCGGCGACGAGCCTCTCTTCGGCCGCGATCGGGGCGTCCTCGGCGGCGATCACCCAGAGCGGCACGGTCGCCGCCCCCTGCACCAGCTTGGCATCGAGCGGCAGGCGGAGCGAGGAATCGAGCACGACGCGGACCGGCGAGCGAATTTCGAGGCCGGGCAGGCGCACGGTCAGCAGCGGGTCGTCGGCGAGGACACTGCCGATGCCGAGCATGATCGCATCATGGCTGGCGCGCAGGCGATGCACCCATTCACCCGATTCCGGGCATGAGATGGCGAGACGCGCGCCCCCTGCCCCGCCGGCAAAGCCGTCGGCAGTGCGCGCGACCTTGAAGGTCACCATCGGCCGGCCTTGCGTCACCCGCAGGACATGGCCGCGATGGCTGCGCTGCGCCTGGTCCTCCAGCACGCCGGTGACGACCTCGACACCCGCCATGCGCAGCAAGGCATGGCTGAGACCGGCGATCTGTGGATTGGGATCCGACATCGCAGACACGACACGCCGGACGCCGGCGAGCAAGGTGCGCTCGACGCAAGGCGTGCCGCCACGGATCGTCCGATGCGAACAGGGTTCCAGCGTGACATAGAGCGTGCCGCCGGTTGCGGCTGCGCCGGCGTCTTCGAAAGCCATCGCCTCGGCGTGCGGCCGGCCGCCCGGTTGCGTACGGCCTTCGCCGACGATCACCGGACCGTCCGGACCGTTTTGCACGACGACGGCGCCGACGCTCGGATTGGGCCAGGTCTGGCCGAGCCCGCGCGCGCCCAGCTCCAGCGCTCGCGCCATGAAGGCGCGGTCGATCGCGTCCTGGTCAGGCATCGTCGCGGGCGGGCGCCGGCTTGGTCGCGGGCTCGATCTCGTCACCGCCGAGCTGGCCGAGAAGCTCCTCGAAATCGCGGGCCTCGCGGAAATTCCGGTAGACCGAAGCGAAGCGAACATAGGCGACGTCATCGAGCGATTTCAGGCCCTCCATCACCAATTCGCCGATGGCCGAGCTCTGGATCTCGCCCTCGCCCGAACTCTCGAGCTGGCGGACAATGCCGTTGACCATGCGCTCGATCCGCTCGGGCGCGACCGGGCGCTTGCGCAGCGCCACCTCGATCGAGGTCTGCAGCTTGTCGCGATCGAAGGCGGTGCGCCGGCCCGAGCGCTTGACCACGGTGAGCTCGCGCAGCTGCACGCGCTCGAAGGTGGTGAAGCGGCCGCCGCAATCGGGGCAGACGCGCCGGCGCCGGATCGAGGCGTGATCGTCGGTCGGCCGCGAATCCTTCACCTGGGTATCGAGCGAGCCGCAATAGGGACAGCGCATGAATGGGGCCTTCAGGTTAGCTCGAGGGACGATAGCGCCCGCGGCCCTTCATTGCCCCAGCCATGCCGTCGCAGGCCAGCGAAAAACGACCAGCCGACGGCAAGGGAGCAAGCACGAGATCGCATGACGCTCCGGCACCTGACCGCCGCCCTCGCCAGAAGATCACGTCGGACGGTTTGCCTTCCTTATGGCAAGGTATCGTCCTGCGACCCGCCTGCGCCTGCCTTCCGATCCCCATTACCTGCCAATCGGAGTTTCGCAGATGTCCAATGACTCTATGGGCGACGCCTTCGGCGGCCTGGTCGTCCTGGCCTTCGACCTTCTCGACAGCGAGATCCAGCGATCTCCCGAACGCCTGGCCGAGATCCTCAAGAGCCCCGTGGTTCTGTCCACGGCGCAGAAGGGCCTGCTGAGCTTCGCCAACGCGAAACTCAAGAGCCAGACGACCCAGCTCTCGTCCGAGGACATCCAGAAACTGCGCTCGATCGGCGACGATGTCCTGTCCAAGGCGGCCGACGAGTATTTCAAGCAGATCAAGAAGTCGTCGAACTACAAGGCCTTGGAGAAGCAGGTCGATGCCTTCAAGCAGGCCGCCGGCTCCTCGGCGCTCGGCGTCTGGGTCGACCAGCACAAGGGCGTCGTCTACGTCGTCGGCGCTGCGCTGGCGCTCGGGGCGGGTGCGGCCCTGTTCGTCACCAAGCCGAACAATGGTGCAGTGACGCTCGGCCTGCAGCAGCTGGAGAAGCTGAAATTCGAGGTCGTCAAGCTCGGCGCGCTCAAGCTCGGCGTCGGCGGCATCGTCTTCGACCCGACGGCCGAGCTGGTCGGCGCCAAGCTGACCGGCAAGCTGAAATGGGACAAGCTGAAGCTCGACCTCTCGATGCAGGTGGTGACCAAGTCGGCCGCGATCGACAAGGTCGAGGGCGAGGTCATGGTCCAGTACGGCTCGTTCGAGCTCAGCGGCATCGTCAAGAAGGACGTGACAAAGCCGACCGTCGACCTCAACCTCAAGCTGAGCGCGACGGATGACCGCTTCAACGTTTCCGTCGCGGCGCAGGTCAAGGACGGCCAGTTCGGCGGCAGCGCCTCGGCCGGCTACAAGATCACCAAGGGGCTCGACCTCAATGCCGAGCTCAGCCGGACCAACCGGGGCGATGCGCCCGGCGGCCCGGAGAACCTGTTCATGATCAAGCTGACCGGGACCTTCCCGTAGAATGGGTCCCGGACGCCTCCCGCTCAGTAGATCGGGAAGCGCGCGGTCAGCTCGTGGGCCTTGGCCTTGACCGCCTGCTCGACGGCGGCGTTGCCCTCCTCGCCATTGGCGGCGAGGCCGTCCAGCACCTCGGCGATCAGCTCGCCGACCTTCTTGAACTCGGCGACTCCGAAGCCGCGCGAGGTCGCTGCCGGGGTGCCTAGGCGAATGCCGGAGGTGACCATCGGCTTCTCCGGATCGAAGGGGATGCCGTTCTTATTGCAGGTGATATGGGCGCGCCCGAGCGCAGCCTCGGCCGCCTTGCCGGTGACCTTCTTCGAGCGCAGGTCGACCAGCATCAGGTGGTTGTCCGTGCCCCCGGTGACGAGGTCGAAGCCCTTCGACTTCAGCGTCTCGGCCAGCGCCTTGGCGTTGGCGACAACGGCATGGGCGTAGCTCTTGAACTCCGGCTGCAGCGCCTCGTGGAACGAGACCGCCTTGGCGGCGATGACATGCATCAGCGGGCCGCCCTGCAGGCCCGGGAACACCGCCGAGTTGATCTTCTTGGCGATCGCCTCGTCATTGGTCAGCACCATGCCGCCGCGCGGGCCGCGCAGCGTCTTGTGGGTGGTGGTGGTGACGACATGGGCGTGCGGGAACGGCGAGGGATGCGCGCCGCCCGCGACCAGCCCGGCGAAATGGGCGATGTCGACCATGAAATAGGCGCCGACCTTGTCGGCGATCTCGCGGAAGCGGGCGAAATCCCAGTGGCGGGCATAGGCCGAGCCGCCGGCGACGATGATCTTCGGCTTGTTCTCGATCGCGAGGCGCTCCATCGCGTCATAGTCGATCAGCTGGTCGACGACACAGACGCCATAGGGCACGACCTTGAACCACTTGCCGGACTGGTTGACCGGGGCGCCATGGGTGAGATGGCCGCCGGCGGCGAGGTCGAGGCCCATGAAGGTGTCGCCGGGCTGCATCAGCGCCATGAACACCGCCTGGTTGGCCTGCGAGCCGGAGTTCGGCTGGACATTGGCGAACTGGCAGTCGAACAGGCGGCAGGCGCGCTCGATCGCCAGCTTCTCGGCGATGTCGACGAACTGGCAGCCACCATAATAACGCCGGCCCGGATAGCCTTCGGCGTATTTGTTGGTCATCACCGAGCCCTGCGCCTCGAGCACGGCCTGCGAGACGATGTTCTCCGAGGCGATCAGCTCGATCTCGTCGCGCTGCCGACCGAGTTCCAGCTCGATGGCGCGGGCGATCTCGGGATCGACATCGGCAAGGCCGGCGCCGAAGAAGGAGTTGGAGAGGTGCTTGCGCGCGGCTTCGGTCATATCCGGCTCCTAAGAATGCGGCGGCCGATCGCGGCCGATCCCCGCGCGGTCCCTATCACGCAGGGCGGGGCTGTCCAAGTGATAGATAGCCGCGGCTAAGGAGCGGCCCGGCGCGCACCCGAACGCCTGACGGAGGGGCGGTAGACGAGCTTCCGGCGCGAGGCCGCCTGCATTAGCTTTCGGAAGGTCGGGCACTCCAGATGCGAGGGCGCGGGACAGTCCGCGACATGGCGCAGGATGTCACGCAGCGTGCGCAGTTCGATCATCTGCCGCTGCAGCTCATCCGCTTTGGTGCGCAACTGCTCTCGCGGAATATCGGGCTTGCCGTCGCGCCCAAACATGGCGGCGATCTCCTCCAGCGAGAAGCCCGCCGCCTTGCCCATGGCGATCAGCGACAGCTTCAGCAGCACATCGGCATCGAATTGCCGCCTGAGGCCCCGCCGCCAGAGCGAGGCGATCAGGCCGATCTCCTCGTAATAGCGCAGGGTCGAGGGCGCGACGCCCGAGCGTTCCGCGACCACACCAATATCCAGCGCGAGCATGCTTGACCTCAAGTCGACTTGAATTCGTACGCTCTGCCGAACCCACGCATTCGGCAAGAGGAAAAATCATGGAAGCTATTCTCGCAACAAGACAAATTCCGGTCTGGCAGGATCGGCGCGCCATCGCCTTGCTGATGGCGGCATCGCTCACCACTATGGCCAATGCGACGATCGCCCCGGCGCTGCCCGGACTGGAGCGCCTGTTCGCCGGCGATCCCAACGCGGCGCTGCTGACGCGGTTGCTGGTGCCGGCGCCTTCACTTAGCGTTGCGATTTTCGCCCCGCTCGCCGGGATCGCGGCGGACCGGCTCGGGCGGCGCCGCCTGCTGCTCTTCGGCGTGATCCTGTTCGTGCTGTCAGGGTCTGCCGGGCTCGTCCTACCCGACCTGCCGACGATCTTCGCGAGCCGGCTCGTGCTCGGCGTCGCCGTTGCCCTGATCATGACCGCGCAGACGGCACTGATCGGCGACTACTTCACTGGCGACGACCGCAACGCGCTGACCGGCCTGCAGATCTCCGCCCGCAATCTCGGCGGGCTCGTCTTCATCCTCAGCGCCGGCTGGGTCGCGACGCTCTCGCCGCGCCTGCCCTTCGCGATCTACGCGTTGGCGGCCGCGTTCCTGCCGCTGATGTGGCTGGTCATCGTTGACCTGCCGCGCCTGTCACCGGCCGGCGTCAACCTCGCTGACCCAAGCGATGAACGAGGCGGCTGGCGGCTCCCACTCGCCTTGCTGGTGCTGCTGCAGGGCGCGACCAACATGATCTTCTTCATCATGCCGACGCAGCTCGCCTTCTTCCTCGACGCGCAGGGCTATGACAGCGCGATCATGACAGGCTCGGCGCTGGGTGTGCTGATGCTGTCGGGCGGAGGCTTTGCCCTGCTCTACGCCCGCATCCAGCGCGCCGTCGGCTATGCCGGCATCTTCGCGCTGGGCTATGGCGCGATGGCGCTGGGCTTCCTCATGCTGCTGCTCGCTTCGACCACCGCTGCGATCTTCGCCGCGGTCGCCGCGATCGGCGCGGGTTATGCGCTGGTCTCGCCGGGCTTCGTCGCGTTGGCTCTCAACCTCGCACCGGCGCAGAAGCGCGGGCTCGCCGGCGGCATTCTGACCGCCTCGATCTTCATCGGCCAATTCTGCTCGCCGCTGGTCAGTACGCCCGTGATCGCTGGATACGGCTACGGCAGCCTGTTCGGCGGCACGGCTACGCTGCTCGCGTGCATGACCAGCACGGCCGCGCTGGCCGGTGGCGTCCGCCGGCTGCGCCGGCGATAGTGCGGCGATATGGAGTGCCGCTTCGCGCGCACTCTGCTTTATTCACAACCTGGGACGGCCGACTCGCGCTTTGGCGCGATCTTCGGCTGCAATCGAAACGACATCGAGGTGTCGCAGCAAACCGGCGGAATGGAAGCCGGCGGAAGGAGGCCAATGTGGCGCAGCAGACGGACCAGAGCGAGGCTCACCACACGGATTGGCCGCCCAAGCGCCGCTCTCCCTTGCACGCCTTCCTCGAAAGCGGGGCCGCGGCCGGCGTGCTGCTGGTCTTCTCCGCCGCTCTGGCGCTGATCATCGCCAATTCGGCGCTCGGCCCGGTCTATTTCAAGCTGCTGGAGGCAAAGATCGCCGGACTTTCGGTCCTGCATTGGATCAATGACGGGCTGATGGCGGTGTTCTTCCTGCTCGTCGGGCTGGAGATCAAGCGGGAGTTCATCGAAGGCCAGCTCGCGACCTGGAGCCGACGCGCCTTGCCGGCGCTGGCCGCGCTGGGCGGCATGATCGCGCCTGCCGCGATCTATGCTGCGCTCGCCTGGAGCGATGCGCAGGCGCTGCGCGGCTGGGCGATCCCCGCCGCCACCGACATCGCGTTTGCGCTCGGCGTGCTCGCCATCCTCGGCCCGCGTGTGCCGGTCTCGCTGAAGATCTTCCTGACCGCGCTCGCCATTCTCGACGATCTCGGCGCGATCCTGATCATCGCCCTGTTCTATTCGGGCAATCTCTCGCTGCCGATGCTAGCTGGGGCCGGCGCCTGCCTCGCGATCCTGATCGCGCTCAACCTGCGCGGCGTCCGCTTACTGCCGCTCTACCTCGCCATCGGCGCAGCGCTCTGGTTCTTCGTGCTGAAGTCCGGCATCCACGCGACGCTGGCCGGTGTCACGCTCGCGCTGACCATCCCGCTCGGCGGCCATGGCACGGAGAGCGACGAGCCCGAGCATTCGCCGCTGCACACGCTGGAGCATCGGCTCCACCCCTGGTCGTCCTATCTGATCGTGCCGGTCTTCGGCTTCGCCAATGCCGGCGTCTCGATCGCCGGCATGTCGCCCTCACTCCTGCTGACGCCGGTGCCGCTCGGCATCATGCTCGGGCTCTTCCTCGGCAAGCAGATCGGCGTCTTCGGCTTCGCCTGGCTCGCGGTGCGGCTCGGACTCGGCACCATGCCGGCCAAGGCGACATGGGCACAGCTCTACGGCGTCTCGCTGCTGTGCGGCATCGGCTTCACCATGAGCCTGTTCATCGGCGCGCTCGCCTTCGCGAGCAATGCCGCGCTCAACGACGCGACCAAGATCGGCGTGCTTGCCGGCTCGGCGCTATCGGCGGTGATTGGATATGTCGTGCTCCATCTCGCCGGGCGCCATCCGGCGCCAGCGAATGAGCGTGCGCCGGCCGCGATCTCCCGAAAACGGGCGCATTGAAAGCCGGTTTTGCCCTCGAAGCCCTCATCCTGAGGAGCGTCCGCAGGACGCGTCTCGAAGGATGATCCAAGAGGCTCCGGAACCATCTGGAGCATCCTTCGAGACGCCGCTACGCGGCTCCTCAGGATGAGGGCTGAGGGAATCGCAGCTCGGTTCCGAGACCTGTTCGACAGCTGATCACAAAATCGTCGCAGCTGCGGCGGAACCATGGCGGATGAAGCGCGTTGCCTCCCCAGAGGTGGAGGCGACAATGGGTTTCAGTCTTGTGGAAATCTCAATCGTGATGGCCTGCATTTCGTTGCTCGGCTTCCTGATCGCCGACAATCTCGCCTGATCCGAACCGAGCGCGGGCTAGTCAGCCCGCCTGGACGAGCCGCCGCAGCCGTTCGCGGCCGGCGGCTCTGATGTGATCGCGGGCAGCGGCCTCCGCCCTGGCGGAATCGCGGGCTTCGAGCGCCGACACAATCACCCCATGTTCGGCATGCGCCTGCGCCGCACGCCCGGCCTCGAGCAAGGTCGAGGAGCCAAGCAGTGCGCGGGCATCGCGCAGCGCATTCAGGGCCTTCAGCAGATAGCGGTTATGCGCGGCGCCATAGAGCGCCGAATGGAAGCGCTCATTGTGGCGGGCGAGTTCCTGCGGGCGATCGAGCAGCCCAGCCTCGATGGCGTGCAGATCACGCAGCAACGCGACCTCGCCCTCCGATGCGTGACGCGCGGCGAAGGCTGCGACAGTGCCCTCCAGCACCTCGCGCATCGCATAGAGCTCGGACACTGCCTGATGGTCGAGCGTCATGACGACGAGCGTGCGCGAATCGCGGGTGAAGAAGCCTTCGGCCTCGAGCCGGCGCACCGCCTCGCGTAAGGGCGTGCGGCTCATCTCCAGCCGCATGGCGAGATCCTCCTCGCGCAGGCGCATGCCGGGCCTGAGCTCGCCGGCGTCGATCGCCTCGCGCAGGCGCGCATAGGCCTGGCCCGCGAGCGAGCGCACCGGCTGGACATCGGCAAACACCGTCAAACTGCGCCCTCTCCCACTTCAAGCACCGGCTGCGGTGATCGCCCGCCCCCGCTCCGAAATCAACGCTTGCCCCGCCCCTCCATTTCAGCATACTTCGGTATACTGAAAATCAAAACAGCCTGGGAGGCCCCCTTGTCACGCCGGATCACCAAGCTTCTGCTCGCTGCCGTTTGCGCTGCCGTGCCGGCCATCGCCACCAAGGCGCAGGACTGGCCGAGCAAGCCGATCACCATGATCGTGCCCTATGCTGCCGGCGGCGGCACCGACGTGATTGCGCGGGCGGTGGCGCAGAAGCTGCAGGATCGCCTCGGGGTCGGCGTCGTCGTCGAGAACCGCGCCGGCGCTGGCGGCAATCTCGGCACCACCGCGGCGGCCCAGGCTCCGGCCGACGGCTATACTGTGCTGATCAGCAATATCGGCCCGATGGCGGTCAATCCGAGCCTGTTCAAGAACCTGAAGCACGATCCGGCCGAGGTGCTCGATCCGGTGACGCTGATCGCCAAGGCGCCGCTGCTCCTCCTGGTCCATCCTTCGGTCAAGGCCAATTCCGTGGCGGAGCTGATCGCGCTCGCCAAGGCGCAGCCGGACGGGCTGACCTATGGCACCGCCGGGCACGGCTCGGCCAACCACATCGCCACGGCGCTGTTCGAGCTGATGGCAGGCGTCAAGCTGAAGCACGCCCCCTATCGCGGCGCCGGCCCGGCGCTGAACGACCTCATCGGCGGGCATATCCCGATGATGTTCGCGACGCTGCCCTCGGCGATCGGCCATGTGAACGGCGGCGGCCTCAAGGCGCTCGCCGTCACGACCGCCGAGCGGGCGCCTGCCCTGCCGCAGGTGCCGACGCTCGCCGAGGCCGACGTGGCCGGCTACGAGGCGAGCGGCTGGTACGGCGTCTTCGTGCGCAAGGGTACGGCGCAGGCGATCATCGACCGCCTGCGCAGCGAGGTCGCGACCATCATCAACCTGCCGGAGGTGCGCAAGAACCTCGAGCTCGAGGGCGCCCAGCCGATCGGCAACACGCCGGCCGAGTTCGCCGCCTTCGTCAAGGCCGAGCGGGAGAAGTGGTCGAAGGTCGTCGCCGAGGCCGACATCAAGATCGAGTGACGCCTGCCCGCCCTCTTTCTCTTTCTCGACATGCGGACCGATGCTGACCATGACCGATGCGACATCCCCTGCCCTGCGCCTGCTCCTCCTCGAAGGCGACGGCATCGGCCCCGAGATCGCGGCGGCGACCTGCGAGGTGCTCGACGCGGCGAGCAAGCTGTTCGGCTTCGGACTCGCCTATGAGCGGACGGAGATCGGCTTTTCGGCGCTGAAGAACCAGGGCACCACCTTCCCCGAGGCCGTTCTGGAGGCGGCACGGCGCACGGACGGCGTCATTCTCGGCCCGGTTTCGCACAACGAGTATCCGTCGGCCGAGAAGGGCGGGCTCAATCCGTCCGGGCAATTGCGCAAGCGGCTCGACCTCTACGCCAATATCCGCCCGGCCCGTTCGCGCGAGGGTTTCGCGCCACGCTGCGGCAAGCCGCTCGACCTCGTCATGGTGCGCGAGAACACCGAAGGCTTCTATTCCGACCGCTCGATGCATCTGGGGCCCGGCGAGATCATGCCGACGCCCGACCTTGCCATGTCGTTCCGCAAGGTGACGCGGCAGGCGTCCCTGCGCATCGCCGAAAGCGCCTTCGCGCTGGCCCGCCAGCGCCGGCGCAAGGTCACCGCCGTGCACAAGGCCAATGTGCTGCGCATCTCCGACGGGCTTTTCCTCGAATGCGTGCGCTCGGTGGCCGGGCGCTACCCCGATGTCGAATACGAAGAGAAGATCATCGACGCGATGGCGGCGCTGCTGGTACGCGACGCCAGCGTCTTCGACGTGATCGTCACCACCAACATGTTCGGCGACATCCTCTCCGACCAGGCCTCGGAGATTTCCGGCAGCCTCGGCCTCGCCGCCTCGCTCAATGCCGGCGAGAACCATGCGGTGGCGCAGGCGCAGCACGGCTCGGCGCCCGACATCGCCGGGCGCGACCTCGCCAACCCGGCTTCCCTGATCGGCTCAGCGGCGATGCTGTTCGCCTGGCTCGGCGAGCGGCGGCAGGCCCCTGCCCTGCTGCGGGCCGGGGAGGCGATCGAGCGGGCGATCGACCTGACGATCAAGGCGCCCGAATTGCGCACACGCGATCTCGGCGGCCCGCTCGGGACCAGAGCCTTCGCGAGCTGCGTCGCCGCGAACCTGGCCGAGGCGACGAAGACGGGCTGAGCACCCCCTTCTCAGCCCTCATCCTGAGGGGGCCCGAAGGACCGTCTCGAAGGACGTTCCCGATGTTTCAGGAGCCTCCTGGACCATCCTTCGAGACGCCGCGGAGTTATCCTTGGGCCGGCCAAAAGCCGGACCCGAGGGCGGTTCCTCAGGATGAGGGCTGAAACAGAAAAAGCCCGCCGATCAACGGCGGGCTTTGCTGCTTCGAGCACCTTGTAGCGCCTGCTCAGATGTCCTGGTCGCCCTGCAAAGCGGCGACCGCCGAGGGGCCGAGGCCGTCCTTGTTGTAGATGTCGTCGCGGAACTGCACGCCGCCATCGGGCGTCGCCCAGGCGGTGATGTAGACCCAGTAGCACGGCACCGGATTGGCGATGCGAGCGTTGACGCGCTCGCCCGAGGCGATGGTCTCGTCGATCTTGGCGCGATCCCAGCCGGGCGTCTCCTTGAGCAGGAAGGCGATGTAATCGCGCACGTTCTGGACGCGGATGCAGCCCGAGGAGACGAAGCGGTAATCGTCGCCGAAGATGCCCTTCGACGGCGTGTCGTGCATGTAGACGCCGTGCGGGCTCGGGATGTTGATGCGCACGAAGCCGAGCGAGTTGAACTCCCCGCCCGGGTCCTGGCGGAAGGTGTAGCGGGTCGCCTCGTCCGAGCGCCAGTTGACGCGTTCCGGCGGAATCTCGCCATTGGGACCGATGATGCGGATCTTGTTCTCGGTCAGGTAGTTCGGCTCCTTCTGCATCTTCGGGATCAGATCCTTGCGGATGATCGAAGCCGGAACCGTCCAGGTCGGGTTGAAATTGACCTCGGGGATCTTGGTCTGCAGCAGCGGCGACTGGCGGTCGATCTTGCCGACGCCGGCGGCATGGCGGGTCGCGACATGGCCGTTCTCGACCGTCTCGACCGCGGCCGCCGGGATGTTGGCGACGACATAGCGGTTGCCGAGATTGCCCGACCAGGTGCGCAGGCGCACGATATTGGTCTCGAGCTGGCGGATGCGCCGGTCGACCGGCACGTTGAGCGCAGCCAGCGTCGCGCGGTTGATGCTGCCGGTGGTCGACAGGCCCATGCGTGACTGGAAGCGGCGCACGCCGCCCTCGACATAGGAATCGTAGATGTTGCTGTCGCCGGCGGAGGCGTCGAGATCGCCGGTGATGATCAGCCGCTGGCGCAGCGCGACCACGCTGGGACCGCGTGAGCCGACGGAAAGCCGCTCGCTGACCTGCAGGGTTGGCCAGCCGCCGCGGGCGGCGAGTGCCCGGTAGGTCTCGACCGCCTGCTCGGTCGCGGTCAGGGCGGCAGGCGAGAGCATCGGCGTCGAAGAACGCTGGACGGCATTACGCGAGCCGGCATCATAGCTCTGGCGCCACTCGGCCTGCTGGGCGAAGGCCGGCAGGCTCGCGCCGGCGGCAGCAGTCGAGAGCAGGGCCAGAACCGTCTCGCGGCGGGTCAGGCGGATATTCGGCATCGATCGTTACCCCTTGGACTTCGCAATATCATCGGAGCGGGACGCGACCCGCCCCTTCGGCCGGGCATCTGCCACGGCCGGTCGCTGGGGACGATCCCTTACCACAGTTAACAGCTCATGATGAGCGCGGCATTTTTAGGGCGGCGATGCGTCGCGCTCACGCGGCTTTGATCGCTGTCGCCGAAGGGAAATCATTGTTGCCGGAAAGAAACAGCTGCACGCGCCCCGGCCGGGAAGCCGAAGCGCGCTGCGGGAAATCCTACCGAACGGGGCCGAACGCCCCGCCTCTCACAGCTTGTAGCGGATCTGGTCGGTCCAGAAGCGCTCGAGGCGCAGCAGGGCGTTGTTCATGCGCTCGAAATCGTCGGCCGCGATGCCACCGATCTGCTCGACCGTGCGGACATGCTTGTCGTAGACGCCCTTGACGATGTTGTGCACCTCGCGGCCCTTGTCGGTCAGGCTGATGCGCACCGAGCGACGGTCGATCCGCGAACGGGCATGGTGCAGGAAGCCGAGCTCGACCAGCTTCTTGACGTTGTAGGAGACGTTCGAGCCGAGATAGTAGCCGCGGGTGCGCAGCTCGCTGGCCGAGAGCTCGGCGTCGCCGATATTGTAGAGGAGCAGCGCCTGCACGCTGTTGACGTCGTCGCGGTTGCGGCGCTCGAACTCGTCCTTGATCACGTCGAGCAGCCGGCGATGCAGCCGCTCGACCAAGGTGAGAGACTCAAGGTAAAGCGGCTTCACCTTGAGCTCAACACCTTCGGACGCAACCGGCTCCACAGTCTTTACATTGCTCTTCATGGTAATATCCCGCCTGTTGATTACCGGCCAGGATTGTCTCCCGGTCCGCTTCTGAGAGACACCATAGGCGGGGCGGATGAAAACGAGTTTAAATATCAGGATGAATCGGGGATTTACCCATTTGGGTGAATCCAAAATGAACCGCAAGTCTCTTAAGCTAAAGCGATTCTTACCACAGCCGGCCGCATTCGAGCTGAGCGGGAGGCCTCAGCCGTCCTGATTCTCGGCCGCCCAGGTGGCAAGGAAGTAGGCCAGCATCAGCGCGACATAGGTACCGATCAGCGCCGGCGACAACGTTAGCCAGCGCGGGAAGAAAAAGCCGAGCAGCAGCTGGCTGACGGCGGCGAGCAGCCAGAGCACGCCGCCCCAGGTCGCGGTCAGCCAGAGGCCGACGCCGGCGACGAGATCGAAAACCGCGAAATAGACCGTGATCGCCTGGAAGGTCAGCGGACGCGTCTCGAAGGCGGGGCCCGGCTCGAAGACCAGGCCGAGACCGAGGATGGTCATCCAGTGCATCAGGCCCTTGCCGATCCAGACCACCGAGAGCAGGCGCAGCAGCCAGACCAGCAGCAGGCGCCAGCGAACCCGGCGCTTCGTCTCGCCCGGCTGGCCCGGGCCGCGCAGAATTTCGCCGTCGCGCACCGTCATCTCAGCTGCCCAGCGCCAGCTCGGTCGCGCCGAGCGGGGCGAAATAGGCCGCCACCGCCGCGGGATCGAGCTCCTCAAGCGTCCGCGGCCGCCAGGACGGCGCCTGATCCTTGTCGATCACCACGGCGCGGACGCCCTCGTAGAAATCATGGCCGTGCGGAATGCGCGAGACGATGCGGAACTCGAGCTGCATCGCCTCCGCGAAACCGAGCGAGGCGCCGCGGCGCATCTGCTCGAAGGCGATGGCGACGCTGGTCGGCGACTTCGCGCGGATCGTGGCAAGCGCCTTGGCGGCGAAGGCATCGCCGGCAGCCGCCTTGGCGTCGAGCCGGCCGAGAATGTCCGGCAACGTCGCCGCGCCGAAGCAATGCGCGATCGTCGCACGTTCCGGTGCAAGCTTGCCCGGCCCCGGATCGGCGGCGAAGCGGGCGATCGTGGCGTCGACCGGCTCGGAGCCGGTCAATGCCTCGGCAAGCTCCGCCATGCGCGCCGAGGGAACCGCATGCGTCGCCAGCCCGAGCGCCAGCGCATCGGCCTGGCCAACGCGGTCTCCGGTCAAGGCGAGATATATGCCGGCATGGTCCGGCAGGCGCGGCAAGGCATAGGTCGCGCCGACATCGGGAAAGAAGCCGATGCCGACCTCGGGCATGGCAAAGAGCCAGCGCTCGCCGGCGACGCGATGTTTGCCATGCAGGGAGAGGCCGACGCCGCCGCCCATGACGATGCCGTCGACGAGTGCGACATAGGGCTTGGGATAGCTCTGGATGCGGGCGTTGAGGATGTATTCCTCGCGCCAGAAGGTCAGCATCTCGTCGTACTGCCCGGCCTTGCCGAGATCGTGCAGGGAGCGGATGTCGCCACCGGCGCAGAAGGCCTTGTCGCCGGCTCCGGTGACGACGATGCGCGTCACGGCGGGATCGTGCTCCCAGGCGTCGAGCGCCTTGGCCAGCTCGCGCACCATGGGAAGATTGAGCGCGTTCAGCGCCTTCGGGCGGTTGAGCAGGACGAAGCCGGCGCTGCCGCGGATTTCACAGATGATGTCCTGATCCTGCGCCATGTCCGCCTCGACCCCGATCCGTCAGGCGGTTCTGGAAGGCGGACCCCGGCTTGTCAACGCGAGCACCGGCCCGGTCCCGTCCGGACTTTAGCGCACGGTGACGATGCCGCGGCCATAGCCGCCATGAGCCTTGGGCAGGACGACGCAGACCATCGCCCGGCCATGGCTCTGCTCGATCGAAGCCAGCGCCGCGACCTGCTCGGCATAGCTCTCGGTGGCGCGAAGGCCGGCGAGCGTGCCCTTGATCTCGCGCAGATTCCTGTCGAGCTTGTCCTGGCCGAGCCGCAATGACGGGCAATGCCGCTCGGCATAGTCGGCCGAGGCGAGCGCGGTCGCGGTCTGTGCCTCGATCGCATCGCGGCGTGTCACCTCGGCCTGCGCGGCAGTGGCGGCGAGCGCTGCCAGCAGCATGATGACGGCAAAGAGCTTCGGCCGCATCCCATCTCCTTACCCTGACCGCGGAATCACCTGTGCCGGGCAGGCTTGCGCCGTTCTGGCCGGCTCTCGCGGCTGTGACCATCGCGCCTGTTTTGGGCTCAGGACGATGTGCTAAGGGATCGCCGGCAAGCCACTATCGCATTCACGGCGGAGGCGTCGATGACTTCCCGGGTACAGCCCCTCTCCACGCAGCAGGCCGCAACCGCCACCGCGGATTCGCTCGGCCTCACCCGCCGCATGCGCCGCAATCGCAAGGCCGAGTGGTCGCGCCGGCTGGTGCGCGAGAACCGCCTGACCACCGACGACCTGATCTGGCCGATATTCCTGATCGACTCCGCCGAATCCGCCTCGCCCGTCGCCTGGATGCCGGGCGTCGACCGGCTCAACATCGACGAGGCCGTGCGCCAGGCGGAGGCCGCGGCCAGGCTCGGCGTCCCTGCCATCGCGCCCTTCCCCTATGTCGACCGGACCCTGCGCGACGCGACCGGCTCGGAAGCGCTCAACAGCCGCAATCTGATGTGCCGGGCGGTCAGGGCGATCAAGGCTGCGGTGCCGGAGATCGGCATCATCTGCGACGCGGCGCTCGACCCCTATACCTCGCATGGCCATGACGGCGTGATGGATGGCGAGCGCATCCTGAACGATGCCAGCGTCGGCATCCTCGTCCGGCAGGCTCTGGCGCTGGCCGACGCCGGCGCCGACGTGATCGCGCCCTCCGACATGATGGACGGGCGCGTCGGCGCGATCCGGGCCGGGCTCGACGCCGGCGGCCAGGAGGACGTGCAGATCATGGCCTATTCGGCCAAGTACGCCTCGGCCTATTACGGCCCGTTCCGCGACGCGATCGGCACCAACGCGACGCTGATCGGCGACAAGCGCACCTATCAGATGGACCCTGCCAACAGCGACGAGGCGATCGCCGAGGTCGCACTCGACCTCGAAGAGGGCGCCGACATGGTGATGGTCAAGCCCGGCCTGCCCTATCTCGACATCATCGCGCGGGTGAAGGACACGTTCTCGGTGCCGACTTTCGCCTACCAGGTCTCGGGTGAGTACGCGATGATCATGGCGGCGGCCAATAATGGCTGGCTCGACGGCGACAAGGCGATCCTGGAGAGCCTGCTCGCCTTCAAGCGTGCCGGCGCCGACGGCGTGCTGACCTATTTCGCGCCGAAGGTCGCACGGATGCTGAAAGAACGCGGCTGATCTAGCCGGGCAGGCGATAGACGGAGACGTGCGAGCGCGACTCCGCCGTGAAGGGTGCCACGGCCCAGTCCGCATGCCGGCTTTCGAGCTCGAAGCCGGCCAGCTGCGCCATCAGATCGAGCTCGGCCGGCCAGATGTAGCGATGCGGCGAGCGGAACAGCTCGGGCTGCTTGCCCTCGCCGAACCGGACATGGTGCGAAATCACCTGCTGGTTCAACACGTCATAGGTATCGAGGCCGATATAGCCCGCCTCCGACTGCCAGACGACCGCCTGCTGCCCGGGTGGCAGCTTGCGCAGCTCCGGCACCCAGAGTTCGATCACGAAACGCCCGCCGGGTGAGAGATGGCGCGCCGCATTGCGGAAGCAGGCCACCTGCCCTGCCTGCGTGAGCAGGTTCGAGATCGTGTTGTAGACGAGGTATACGAGCGAATAGGTGCCGGGAACGGTAGCCGTCGCCATGTCGCCGAGGACGACGGGGATCGTTGTCTCATCGACCTTGGTCCGCAGCTCGGCGATCATCGCAGGTGAATACTCGATGCCCGCTACCGGCACGTTCCGCTGGCTGAGCGGCACCGCGATACGCCCGGTCCCGATCGCGAATTCGAGCGCCCTGCCGCCCGCCGCCAGTTGCGCCAGTCGCTCGACCGCCGGCTCCAGCACCTCCGGCGAGAACATCCCGGTTCCCGGCGTGTCATAGGTCCTGGCCGCGTCGGCGTCCCAGATCTCGTCCTGCTGCATGCCGGATGTCCCGCTGCGTGCCCGTGCTGGCTGTGCTCCAGCGCGGATCGGATGTGCATCGTCCTGTCGATTTATCAAGCCCTGCGATTGCTCGCCCGGCGCGCGTGCCGCGAGTTCCAACGCCCCCATTCTCGCGCTAGCGTGCGCCGCGATGCGCGCCCTGTTCACGTCGATTCTGCTCTGCCTCGCGCTCGCCTCCTGCGGGCGCTTCGACACCGATCAGATTCGCGCTTGCCGACTGGCGATCCCGGCGCTGAACCCGACCGATACCGTGATCACCATCGAGGGCACCGGCAGCGGGCCGCGCACCGACATCCTGCGCATCATATATCGGACGCAGGCGCCGGGCGAGCAGGCGCGGCGGCGCACGATCGACTGCATCTTCGCGGGGGAAGGCACCACATTGCAACGCGGCGCGCTTGCAGGGCTCGCTTCCGACGGCGTGCCGATGACCGATGCCAGCTTCCTGCTGCTGCGGCGCTTCTATCTCGAATACAAGGCCGATCCGCCGGTCGATCCCGGCATGTCGCCCGGCGCCGACCTCATCACCGTGCCGCCCGGCCTCGCCTATGGTCTGCAGCAGGGCCTGGCCGCCCTGCCCTCGGCTGCGATCTACGCGCTGCTCGCCAGCGCCTATGCGCTGATCTACGGGCTCAACGGCCGCATACTCCTCACATTCGGCGAATTCTCGGCGCTGGGGGCGCTCGCGGCGGTGGTCGGGGTGGCACTGACCTTGTCGCTTTCGGTCTCGACACCGGTCTCCGGCCTGTTCATCGCTTTCGCCGTCGCGATCGCCGTCAGCGCATTGCATGGATTCGCCATGGGCCGCTTCGTGCTGCGCCATCTCGACAAGAGCAACGGCCAGCAGGTGCTGATCGCGACGATCGGGCTCGCCATCGCGCTCTCGGAATATTTGCGCCTGGCGCAGGGCGCCGAATTGCGCTGGCTGCCGCCGGTGTTCAACGAGCCGCTGCCGCTCCTGCGGGCCGAGCAGTTCATCGTCACGGCGACGCCGGTCTCCCTCGCCATGGCGGGCCTCGGCTTCAGCGCCGCGACCTGCCTGATCCTCTATCTCGCCCGCTCGTCCTATGGCCGGGCCTGGCGCGCCGTCGCCGACGACGCCAAGACCGCCTCGCTGTTCGGCGTCGATCCCGGCGCAGTACATGACCGGGCGCTGATCATCGCCTGCGCGATCTGCGGCGCGGCCGGTGTCATCGTTACCGTGATCTATGGCGGCATGGGCTTTTCCGGTGGCTTCACGCTGGGCTTGAAGGCTCTGGTCGCCGCCGTTCTGGGCGGGATCGGCTCGGTGCCCGGCGCCTGCCTGGGCGGGCTCGTGATCGCCGCCTTCGAAGTGCTGTGGTCGGCGACGATGCCGCTCGAACAGCGCGACATCGCGGTCTATAGCTTGCTCGCCGTGACGCTGATCCTGCGCCCCGGCGGCTTCTTCGGCGACGGCGCGCTGACGCCGCGCCAGGTCTGAATCATTTGGGGGACTGGATGGGCAGCGGCTTCGCGATCAGCTTCGCCGATATCGAGGCGGCTGCGCAGACCATCGCAGGCCATGTGCTGAAGACGCCGCTGATGCCGGCGCCGCGCCTGTCGGCACTGACCGGCGCAGAGGTCTTCGTCAAGCACGAGAACATGCAGGCGACCGCCTCCTTCAAGGAACGCGGCGCGGTCAACAAGCTGGTGAGCCTGAGCGAAGACGAGAGGCGCCGCGGCGTCATCGCGATGTCGGCCGGCAACCATGCCCAGGCCGTGGCCTATCACGCCAGGCGCTTCGGCATCCCGGCGACCATCGTCATGCCGGAGACGACACCGCTGGTGAAGGTCGAAAACACCCGCGCCCATGGTGCCGAGGTCGTGCTGTTCGGCGAGACGCTCTACGAATCCACGCAGAAGGCGCGCGAGATCGCCGCGCAGAAGAGCCTTGTCTTCGTCCACCCCTATGACGATGCGGCGGTGATGGCCGGCCAGGGCACCGTCGCGCTGGAGATGCTGCGCGAGCTGCCCGAGCTCGACACGCTGCTGATCCCGCTTGGCGGTGGCGGGCTGATGGCCGGCAACGCCATCGCCGCCAAGGCGCTGAAGCCGTCGATCGAGATGATCGGCGTCGAGGCGGCACTCTATCCCTCCTTCCACAATGCCGTGGCTGGCGCCGACCTGGCGATCGGCGGGGCGACGCTGGCCGAGGGCATCGCGGTCAAGACCGTCGGCGCGCAGACCCTGCCGGTGGTGAAGGCGCTGGTCTCCGACATCGTGCTGGTGAGCGAGGACCTGATCGAGCGCGCCGTCAATGCCTGCGCGACGCTACAGCACACGCTGGCCGAAGGCGCGGGCGCCGCCGGCCTCGCGGCGATGCTGAAGGAGCCGGAGCGCTACCGCGGCCGCAAGGTCGGGCTCGTGCTCTCCGGCGGCAATATTGACGCACGCCTGCTCGCGGCGATCATGGTGCGCGAGCTCGAGCGCGAGCAGCGCATCGCCGCCTTCCGCCTCACCGCCAGCGACCGGCCAGGCCTGCTCGGCAAGGTCGCGAGCCTGTTCGGCACGCTCGGCGCAAACATCCTCGAAGTCAGCCATGGCCGGCTCTTCCTCGACGTACCGGCCAAGGGCGTGATGCTCGACGTCACCATCGAGACCCGCGACGAGGCCCACACCGCCGCGATCGAAGCGGCGCTGCGCCAGGAAGGCTTCGCGCCGCGCCGGATTTACCCTCGCGGCCAGGAGCCCGATCGCTCCGGGCCCGGAGCGTGAATCGGTCTCCTTATCAAGGAGCTAGTGCGTGATTTCTGCCGAAAACCGCGATGCACTTTTCGGCATCACGCACTTGCGGAACCGGCTGGCTGATCAAACATTATTGCTCGGTGGGCCATCTCGGCCCCTGAGCAATGAGGAATTCAACGTCGATGTCGAACCCGTCCTATCGCCAGCCGCCGATCGTCGCGCTGGAGGACCGGCCGCTGCAGGATACGCGCGGCGTGCTCGGCTCGCGCCTGTTCGCCTGGATCGGCGACGTCGTCGTCCTGTTCATCCTCGGCAGCATGGTCTGGTTCCTGCTCGCCATCCTGGGCATCGTCACCTTTGGCCTGACCTGGCTGCTGATGGGCGGCGCGACGATCGCAGTCGCGCTCGGCTATGCCGCCATCACCGTCGGCGGGCGCAAGCAGGCGACGCTCGGGATGCGCATGGCCGGGCTTCGGGTCGAAACCATTTCCGGCGGCCGGCCTGATGCGCTGGCAGCTGCCGTGCATGCACTGTTCTTCTATGTCGCGGCCGGCACAGTCGGCCTCTGGTTCCTCGACGTCGCCTGCGGGCTGGTGCGCGAGGACCGGCGCCTCGGCCACGACATCCTGACCGGGCTCGTGGTGGTTCGCGCCTGAAATCCGCTCCATCGATGCGAGGTGTCTTTCCGGGGCTTCGCATAGCGAAGAGCCCGGAACCCAGAACCGATGTCGGTTGTGTTGCTGGCGGCGCGGCCGGCACACTTCTTTGGCCAACGCATCGGTTTTGGGGTTCCGGGCTCAGGCCTGTGGCCTGCCCCGGAAAGACTGCGGGATTCCCTCTGACAGAAGAGGTCTAAAAGCGATAGCGCAGCAAGACGCCGATCCGCGACAGCGGCGGGATCAGCGAGAAGAACTGCATCGCGAGCCGCGCCGGCCACGACATCCGGGCGATCTGCCTGCGGTCATAGCCATCAGGGTCGTATGCCGTCAGTTCGGTGACCAGTTCAAGGCCCGGCACCTGTAGCTCCAGCTCAGCGGGATCGGCGAGCGACCAGTGCAGCACCGCGCCGGTCGCCTTGATCGAGGGCTGCATCGCGATCAGCTTGAGGCCGAGCGGGCTATAAGCGTCGAAGACGATCTCGCCGCTCGGGCAATGCTGCACCAGCCGCTCCAGCAGCAGCGGTACCTCCTCCTCCGGCAGGTAAGGCAGCAGTCCCTCGGCGACGATCATCGCCGGGCGATCCCGCGGCACGGCGGCGATCCAGCCGGGCTCCGTCACCGACGAGCCGAGCAGATGGTAGCCGTCGCGCGCAGGGTAGAGCTTTTGCCTGAGCGCGATGACATCCGGATAATCGATGTCGTACCAAGCGACGCCGGCCGGCGGATCGATCCGGAAGACGCGGCTGTCGAGCCCGCAGCCGAGATGCAGCACGATCGCATCGCTGTGCTCGGCAAGGAAAGCGCGTGTCCAGCCGTCGAGCGTATGCGCCCGCATGGCGAGGCCGACCATCAGGTCGCGATCAACCTTGAGCCGGGCGAAATCATAGTCGAGACGGGTCGCGGCCTGCGCGGCGAAACGGTCCTTGAGCAGGGAATCGGGCAGCAGGCTCTCGCCGGCCTTGGCCCAGAGCGTGATCAGCAGGGTTTCCTTCTCGCGGGTCAACGCGACCGTCTCGGTCTGCATCGCATCCCCCTGCTCCGGGGGCTTCCCGGCCCTCTCGCGCCAGCAGACTATCACCGGCGCGAGGATTATCCCATGTGATGCGCCCGCCGCAGGCTTCCCGCTTGTTGCCGCCGCGCCGACTGCTAAACTCAGGTCGAATTCGGCGGTTCCGGAGTCGCCCCGACGTGACACGTCCCTTGCGGGATGCCCCGCAATTCTACCTGACCTCGCCGACGCCCTGCCCCTATCTGCCGGGCCGCGAGGAGCGCAAGGTGTTCACGCACCTCGTCGGTGCGCGGGCGCGCGACCTCAACGACGTGCTCTCGCAAGGCGGCTTCCGGCGCTCGCAGAGCATCGCCTATCGCCCCGCCTGCGAGACCTGCCGGGCCTGCATCTCGGTCAGGATCGTCGTCGCCGACTTCCGGCCCTCGCGCGGCTTCCGCAAGATCCTCTCGCATAACAGCGACCTGATCGGCGAGGCGCTGCCGCCGCAGCCGCGTTCGGAGCATTATTCGCTGTTCCGCGGCTATCTCGACGATCGCCACCCCGAAGGCGGCATGGCGACGATGTCGGCACTCGACTTCGCCATGATGGTCGAGGACACCCATGTCGAGACCAGCCTGATCGAATATCGCAGGCGCGGGCCCGATAGCGGTTTCACCGGGCGCGGCCAGGGCGACCTCTTCGCCTTCGCCCTGACCGACCGGCTGAACGACGGGCTCTCCATGGTCTATTCGGTCTACGACCCCGCCCTCGAAGCGCGCTCGCTCGGCACCTTCATGGTGCTGGAGCATGTCGAACGCGCCCGCAAGCTCGGCCTGCCCTATGTCTATCTCGGCTACTGGGTCGAGGGCTCGCCGAAGATGGCCTACAAGGCCCGCTTTCTGCCGCAGGAACGGCTGATGCCGCAGGGCTGGGAACGGGTGGGCTGACGCCACCACGTCATTCTCGGGCGAAGCGAAGCGCAGGCCGGAGAATCTCAGGACCAGATAGCTGGTTTCCGAGATGCTCCGATCAGGCCGAGCATGACGAGAATCGTGATTTAAATCGTTTAATACGCACGCCAGTGCTGCAGAATCCGCACTTGCCCCCTGAGCCGGCCTCTGCGCAAGGTGCCGGCAAGGCCGCCGGAGCGGCCGCACCGGAGGAACCATGACGGATACGCTGACCGAGCGCCTCGAACGCTGCTACACCGGCATCATCCACGACACGATGCGGGCCATGGGCCTGAAGGACTTCACCCTGCCGCCGGCGTTGCGCCCGCTGCTGCCCGGCGTGAAGCTCGCCGGCCCGGCCTTCACGGTGGAGGGCAAGACCGGCGAATTCGATGCGCACGAGACCCTACTCGGCTGGACCGGCCTGCTCTCCGCCGCCAAGCCCGGCCATGTCTGGGTCTGCCAGCCGAATACCGAGGAGGTCGCGCTGATGGGCGAGCTCTCGGCCGAGACGCTGAAGAACAAGGGCGTGCGCGGCTGCGTCATCGACGGGCTGTCGCGCGACACCGAATTCATGGTCGAGATGGGCTTCCAGGCCTATTTCAAGGCCTATACGCCGCGCGACATCGTCGGCGTCTGGCTGCCCAAGGCGGTCGACGAGCCGATCAAGATCGGCGAGGTCTGGATCCGGCCGGGCGACTATATCCTCGCCGACCGCGACGGCGTCGTCCGGATTCCGGCCGAGATCATCGAGGAGGTGCTGGAGAAGTCCGAGACCGCGATCTCGGCCGAGAACAAGGTGCGCACTGCGATCCTCGCCGGCACCGACCCCCAGCAGGCCTATCTGCAATTCGGCAAGTTCTGATGTCCCAGCATGATCCCCGCCTGATCCTGCTCGACCCGCGCGACAACGTCTTCGTCGCGCGCACCCGCCTGCCGGCGGGCGAGCCCATCGAAACCGGCGCCGGTCAGGCGGTGATCGACCGCGACATCGCGCTCGCCCACAAGATCGCCCGGCGCGCCATCGCGCCCGGCGAAAAGATCCTCAAATACGGCGCGCCGATCGGCGTCGCGACGGTTGCCATCGCCGCCGGCCACCATGTGCATGTCCAGAACATGAAGAGCGACTACACGCCGACCTATCATCTCGAGGACGAGCGCAAGGCGGGAGCGGCACAATGAGCGAGCTCAGGGGCTACCTCCGCAGCGACGGCCGCAAGGGCATCCGCAACGTCGTCGCCGTCGCCTATCTGGTCGAATGCGCCCATCATGTCGCGCGCGAGATCGCCCTGCCCTGGCGCGAGCACGAGGTCCACGCCATCGGGTTCCCGGGTTGCTACCCCAACCCTTATGCCGAGCGGATGATGGAGCAGCTCTGCACCCATCCCAATGTCGGGGCGGTGCTGCTGGTCTCGCTCGGCTGCGAGAGCTTCAACAAATACGCGCTGGAGCGGGTGGTGCGTGCCACCGGCCGCCCGGTGAAGACCATCGTTATCCAGGGCACCGGCGGCACCCGTGCCTCGATCAAGGAAGGCCGCGCCTGGGTCGAGGAGCAGCGCATTGCGCTGGACGCGGCCGAGACCGTGCCGATGCAGGTCAGCGAACTGGTGATCGGTACCGTCTGCGGCGGCTCGGACGGCACCTCCGGCATTACGGGCAACCCGGCGGCGGGCCGCGCCTTCGACCGGCTCATCGCCGAGGGCGCCTCCTGCATCTTCGAGGAGACCGGCGAGCTGATCGGCTGCGAGCACATCATGGCGGCGCGCGCGATCACGCCAGAGCTCGGCGTCGAGCTGGAGAAATCGGTCGCCAAGGCGGCGCGCTACTATGCGACGCTCGGCTATGGCTCCTTCGCCGCCGGCAATGCCGAGGGCGGGCTCTCGACCATCGAGGAGAAGTCGATGGGTGCTTATGCCAAGTCCGGCGCCTCCCCGATCTCCGGCCTGCTCAAGCCGGGCGACGTGCCGCCGCGCGGTGGGCTCTATCTGCTCGACGTGGTGCCGGATGGCGAGGTCCGCTTCGGCTTCCCCAACATCAACGATAATGCCGAGATCGCCGAGCTGATCGCCTGCGGCGCGCATTGCGTGCTGTTCGTCACCGGGCGCGGCTCGGTGGTCGGCTCGGCGATCTCGCCGGTCGTCAAGATTTGCGCCAACCCGGAGACCTATCGCCGGATGAGCGACGACATGGACGTCGATGCCGGCCGTATCCTCGAAGGCCGGGCCAGCCTCGACGAGGTCGGCACCGAGATCCGCGACCTCGTCGTCTCGCTGGCGCAGGGCGGGCGCACCAAGTCGGAAGAGCTCGGCCACCAGGAGTTCATCCTGACTTATAAGAGCTTCGAGCCGCTCGGCCCGGCCTGCTTGCCGGCCGCCTGAGGCCAAGGCCCGGCCGGGCTCAGTTTCGCGACGCGGCCGGGTCCGTGGCGCCGCCCGGCGGCGCGGACGCCGGCTGAGGAGGCGCCGGCTGAGGAGCTGCCGCAGCCCAGGACGTCGTCCAGGTTTCCGTGAGCGCGTGCTTCGCCGTTCGCAGGAACAGGCTGAGATCGGTGCTTTCGCCTGGACGCAATGTGACATCGACGATGGCGCGGAAGCCTTTCGCTGCGACGTTGGCGTCGACGATCGTGCCGGCGACGGAGCCCCGCGACACCGCGGTCGCGACGGTGACGCGCTTCGGATCCGAGAGGTAATATTCGAGATCACCGGCATTGAAGTCGACAATGAAGCGCCTCCGGACCTGGCCGGCAGCCTCGTCCACCACCTCGCCCGCGGCGAAGCTGCTCTGCACCTGCCCCAGCGCGTGGAGGGTCTCGGTGGTCGAGATCGTGCGGATCCGATAGCGGAACTCGCTCGGCTGCCCCGGCGGCAGCGGCTCCTTCGGCGTCCAGCAGCAGACGATATTGTCGAAGGCCTCGTTCTGGGTCGGAATCTCGATCAGGTCGACACGCCCCTCCCCCCATTCGCCGGCAGGCTCGATCCAGTAGCCGGGCCGGGCGTGATAATGCGCCTCCAGGTCCTGGTAGTGGCCGAATTCGCGATCACGCTGGATCAGGCCGAAGCCGCGCGGATTGCGGTCCTGGAAGGAAGAGATGCTCAGCACCTTTGGGTTGCGGATCGGCCGCCAGATCCAGTCGCCGTTGCCGGTATTCAGCATCAGCCCGTCGGAATCGTGGACCTCCGGGCGGAAATCGGTGCGCTGCTCGCGGTCGCCCTCGCCGGCGAGGAACATCGAGGTCAGGGGCGCGATGCCGAGGCGCGCGATCGGCTTGCGCGGAATGATCGTCGCGGTCACAGCGACGCTGGTCTGCTGGCCGGGCGAAACGACGAAGCGGAAGGCGCCGCTGACGGAAGGCGAATCGACCAGCCCATGGATGACGAGATCGACGCTCTGCGCATTCGGCCGCTCGAGCCAAAGCGAGCGGAAGAACGGAAACTCCTCCGGCTGCTCGCCGCCGACATCGATGGCGAGCGCGCGCGCCGACAGGCCATAGCGATGGCCACGCCCGAGGAAGCGGAAATAGCTCGCGCCAAGGAAGGAGATCAGCTCGTCCTGGCGCTTGAGGTCATTCACGGTCGTGGTGACGGCGAAACCGGCGAAGCCAAGCGAAACCGGCAGCTTCTGCGGCACCTGCGCCTTGCCGAACTCGAACAGCGCCATGCTGTAGGGGATCGGGATCGCATTGCCGTCGACCACGTCATGCATCTGGACCGGCCGGTCATGCAGGAAGCCGAGATGGAACAGGTGGAGACGATAGTCAGAACCGCTCTCGCGCCAGAGCGCCTTGTCGCGCCGGAACCTGATCTCGCGATAGCTGTCATAGGTCAGCGCCTTCAGCGCCTCCGGAAGGTCGGGAGCGGTCGCATCGAACGGCCGCGCCGCAAGCTCCCGGGCCTGCTTGACCACAGCTTCATAGCTGAAACTGCCGCGCCTGGGCTCGGGCGGCGCGTTGTTCGGCGTCGCCGGAGGCCGACCTGAATCCTGAGCGCGGGCGGGCGCAGAAAGTGCCGCTGCCGAAGCCAGAGCCGCAAGGATGACACGGCGCGACGGCTCGGCCAGCAGCGGCTCTGCTCGTTGACAAAGGTCATCGCGATGGTCAGGCCGGATCGTGCTCACCTTGGGTTCCGCGCTGTTCCTGGCGCCGCGCGTCGCATCGCAGCTGGCGGTTCGGCAACGTGGCGCGGAGGGTGAAGTTCCCTTGAATGCTGCGAAGACAAAAACTACTAATTGAGCGAACATGATACTGCAATCAAAAGTTGCAGCAAGAAGTACTGGATATACTGAAGAATTGTCGGCCGGCTTAAGACTAAATCAAATGGCGCTGCGGCATGGTGCGAGGACTGGCGTCAGAATGCCGCCGGGAGCCCTGTGGAAGAATCCATGCTGCAGACCCTGACCCGCATGCCGGCGGAGATGTCGTCCGACTCCCGCCGCAAGCTTCTCAACGCGGTAACCGACCTCTTCCTGCTCGATGCCGATCCGAGCGAGGAATCGAAGGATCATTATGGCGACATCGCCCTGCGCTCGCTGCCGCACCTCGATGCGGAGGGCCGCCGCGACTATGCTGACTCAGTCGCCGCAACGGGCACCCTTCCCCGAGCGGTCGCGGTCACGCTGGCGAACGATGCCGATGCCGGCGTGGCACGGCTCGTGCTCAAGCTCTCCCCGGTTCTGACCGACACCGACCTCGCGGCCATCGCCATAAGCCAGACGCAGGCGCATCTCGTTGCGATCGCCGAACGCGCGCGCCTGTCGGAAGGCCTCACCGACATCCTGGTCGAGCGCGGCGACAGCGCCGTGCTGCGCACCGTCTCGGGCAATGAGGGCGCGCAGTTCTCGGATCGCGGCTTCGACCGGCTGCTGCAGCGCGGCGGCGACGATGCCGCGGTAGGCGAGGCGCTGGCGCGCCGCTCCGACCTGTCGCCGCAGCGGGCCGAACGCGTGCTGCGCATCGTCGAGCAGATGTCCGACCCCAACGCCGAGACCGGCTCGCATCACACCGCGGCGATGGCGCGGCAGGCGCGGCAGCAGCGCCGCGAGGTCCGGCTGCTGATCGCCGATCTCCAGGCTGGCACGCGTAGCCTCGGCGAAGTCGTCGACATGCTGGCGGAGGAGGATCGCGCCTTCCATCTCGCCCAGGTCATCGCCATCAGCGCCGACATCACCAACGAGCAGGCCCTGCGCGTGCTGATGCAGCGCGACGTCAGCGGCATCGCCGTGGTGTCGCGCATGCTCGGTCTCGGCAAGGAGAGCTTCAACGGCATCCTGCAGCTGCGCGGGCGCCGGCTCTACTTCAAGGCCAAGGACATCGAGGACGATCTCAAGGCCTATGAAGAGCTCGACACGGCGACCGCCGAGCGGACGATGCGGTTCCTGCGTCTCAAGACCAAGCTGGGCTGACGACCGGATGTCGCGCCACAAAAGCGCGACAATCCCGCTCTCATTTGCTATGCCATGAGCATGATCCCGGCCATCGGTACCGCCCGCACGACGTTTCTTTCAGCCGGCGCGGCCCTGGCCGCGCTGCTCGCGACCGGCGCCCCGGCGCAGGCGCAGGCCTACCTGCCGCTCTCAGGCTTCGGCATCCTGCCCTCCTTCGCCTGGTCGCAGCCGACCCTGTCGCCCGGCGGCGTCAAATGGGAAGGCTCCTATGCCCGCATCTCGAGCGGCTTCCAGGTCAGCAGCTCGAAGCATTTCGGGACGTCTGCCGGCCCTGTGATCGGGCTGGAGGCCGGCAAGATGTGGCGCGACGGCGACTTCGTCTACGGCATCTCCGGCGCGCTCGAATTCGCGCCTGCCTTCGGCGGCTACGCCAATCCCGGCTTCAACCGAGCGAGCTACACCCGCGACATCGCCGGCATCTTCCAGCTCAAGGCCGGCGTATTCGCGACGCCCGACGTGCTGCTCTACACCACGGTCGGCCTGGCCGCGGCCAACGACACTTTCCGCTATGGCGCGACGCAGTTCTCGGCGCCGTTCTCGCGCTCCGACATCGCCGTCAGGCCGGAAGCCCGCGCCGGGATCGAATGGGCCGTGACCAACAACATCACGCTCGGCCTCGAAGTGGGCGTGGTCGGGTCCGCGATCCGCTGAGGAAGCGATTCAAGGCGCTGCGGGCTTGATTCAAGCTGCTGGCGTAAATCTTTGAAATACCGTCATTCTCGGGCGTAGCGAAGCGCAGACCCGAGAATCTTATGACGAGAGGGCGCCGATCGGCGCCTCCTCCGGTTCGAGATGCTCGGGTCAAGCCCGAGCATGACGCTGTCCTTTATCCCCCGAACTTGTTGTTCTTCGGGAAGCCCTTGGGCGGCAGGCGGCCGGCCTCGGCGCGGTGGCCGAGCCATTCGAGCAGTTCGGCCTGCGCGACCGTCCAGGTCCGGCCGGACGTGTCGAGCCAGGTCAGCCCGTCCTCCAGCTTGAAGGTCTTGGCGTCGGACAGCCCGCCATCCTTGTAGCGCTGCAGCTTGACGCCCTTGCCGCGGCTCATCTCGGTGACCTCGGAGATCGGGAAGCAGAGCAGCTTGCGATTCTGGCCGATGATCGCGACATGGTCGCCCTCGGCCGGCACCGCCAGCATCGCCGCGACTGGCGCCTCGACGTTCAGCACCTGCTTGCCCTTGCGGGTGTTGGCGACGACGTCATCGGTCGGCACGACGAAACCGCGTCCCTCGGTCGTCGCGACCAGGAGCTTCAGGCCGGCCCGGTAGGGGAAGGCCGCGACGATGTCGGCGCTCTCTTCCAGCTCGATCATCAACCGGATCGGATCGCCGAAACCGCGCCCGCCGGGCAGCTTCGAAGCCTCCAGCGTGAAGACCTTGCCGTTGGTCGCCATCACCAGAATCTTGGCGGTGGTCTCGCTGAAGAAGGCCGTGTGCAGGCCATCATCGCCCTTGAAGGACAAGGTCGAGAGGTCCTGGACATGGCCCTTGAGTGCGCGGATCCAGCCCTTCTTAGAGATCACCACCGTCACCGGCTCGCGCTCGACCATGGCCTGGGTCAGGTCGATATCGGCGGTGTCGGGCATGTCGGCGAAGGTCGTACGGCGCTTGCCGATCGCCGTCTCCGGGCCGAACAGCTTCTTCACCTCGCGGATGTCCCAGGAGATGGTCTTCCACTGCTGCGCCTCGGAGGCGAGCAGGCCCTCGATCTGACCCTTCTCTTGCGTCAGCTCGTCGAACTCGGTCTTGAGCTGCATCTCCTCGAGCTTGCGCAGGGCGCGCAGGCGCGTGTCGAGGATGGCGTTTGCCTGGACCTCGTTGAGGTCGAAGGCCTTCATCAGCTCGATCTTGGGCTCGTCCTCCTCGCGGATGATTTTGATCACCCGATCGAGATCGAGATAGACGATCAGCAGGCCGGCGAGGATTTCGAGGCGCTTCTCGATCTGTCCGAGACGGAAGCGCGAGCGCCGCTGCAGGACCTCCCGGCGGTGGTCGAGCCAGGCCCGCAGCGCTTCAGCCAGGCTGAGCACGCGCGGCACCACGCCGCCGGTCAGCACGTTCATGTTCATCGGAATGCGCGCTTCCAGCTCGGAGAGCCTGAACAGCGATTCCATCATCAGATTGGCGTCGACATTGCGGGCGCGCGGCTCGATGACCACACGGATGTCCTCGGCCGACTCGTCGCGCAGGTCGGCGACCAGCGGCAGCTTCCGCTCGCCCAGCAATTCGGCGATCTTCTCGATCAGCCGGCCCTTCTGGACCCCGTAAGGGATCTCGGTGACGACGGCGAGCCAGGTGCCCCTGCCCTGATCCTCGACATGCCAGCGCGCCCTGGTGCGGAAAGCACCGCGGCCGGTGCGATAGGTCTCGACCATCGACGAACGCGACTCGACGATGATGCCGCCGGTCGGGAAATCGGGGCCCGGCACGAAGGTCATCAACTGTTCGGAGGTCGTGTCCGGGTGCTGGATCAGATAGAGCGCGGCGTCGCAGAGCTCGGCGGCGTTGTGCGGCGGGATCGAGGTCGCCATGCCGACCGCGATGCCCTGCGAGCCATTGGCGAGCAGGTTCGGGAAGGCGGCGGGGAGCACCATCGGCTCCTCGTCCTCGCCATTATAGGTCTCGCGGAAATCGACCGCATCCTCCTCGATCCCGTCGAGCAGGAGGCGCGCGACCTCGGTCATGCGCGCTTCGGTGTATCGATAGGCGGCGGCGTTATCGCCGTCGATATTGCCGAAATTGCCCTGGCCGTCGACCAGCGGGTAGCGCTGGGCGAAGTCCTGCGCCAGGCGCACCAGCGCATCATAGACCGACTGGTCGCCATGCGGGTGGAACTTACCGATGACGTCGCCGACGATACGGGCGCATTTCTTATGGACCTGGCCGGGGTCGAGCCGGAGCAGGCGCATGGCGTGCAGGATACGGCGATGGACAGGCTTCAGCCCGTCGCGCGCATCCGGCAGGGCGCGGTGCATGATCGTCGACAACGCATAGGCGAGGTAGCGCTCCTCGAGCGCGCTCTTCAGATCGACGCGTTCGGCTTCCTCCTCCGGAGGCGGCTCGACGGGTTTGCCCATGCTTCTACCAACCTAGTTCGACACGCAGCCCAGCTGAGGGGCCGACACCGGTCCATACCTCGCAAGCACGAGGGAATAAGGGCCCGAATCACTTGATGCAACGATGCAGCCGGGATGCAAGCGACGCAAAGCGCCGGCGCCCGAAAATCAGCGGAAATCAGTGGATTCTCGCCGCAAGTTCCAGCAGGCGCGCCCGCTCGGGCGGCTCCTGCAGGCCGCGCGGCCCATAGAGGTCGCGACGCAGGAAAAAGCCGGTGAGCGCGAAGCCCGCGGCGATCTCGGCCGGTGCCGGCCGGCGTGCGCCCTGCCCTTCGCTCAGGAAGGCCGGCAGGCCGAGAAGCCGGTCGAGATAAGGCTCGGCGGCCTTGCGGCTCACCGCCTTGCCTGATTTCGGCGAGACGTGGGTGAGATCCTCGCGCAGGCCGGTGACGGCACAGCGTTCGAGGGAGAGCCCGTAGCCGAGCTCGGAGAGCATGGCGAGCTCGAAGCGCACCATCAGCGCCGGCGCGATCGCGATCTCGTCGAGATGGGCGAGCAGCACCGAGAGGCCCTCATAGAGGCCGGGATGCGGATCGCGCTCGGGCAGCAGGCGCAGAAGTCCGGCGACATTGGCGAGCCCGTAGAGCGCCACCGGCTGGGCCATCAGCCTGGCCGCATGCGAGGTCAGCAGCTCGACCTTGTATTCGCCGAGATGCTCGTCGAGCCGTGCCCGCCAATTCAGGGAGACGAGATTGCCGGGCTGCAGCACCGGCTGCTGCTTGCTGGAGCGGCCGCCGCGCACGAGGCCGAGATGGCGGCCATGGTCGCGCGTCATCACCTCCAGGATCACGGCGCTCTCGCCATGCCGCCTGACGCCGATGATCGTGCCCTCGTCGCTCCATTCCATGCGGGGAGAG